>NZ_CAUVXO010000512.1:0-3062 GCF_963555865.1 Protofrankia sp. Cr1 | reverse complement strand
CCGTCCAACGGACGGATCAGCAGGCCGCTTCGTGGCTTGGGTGTGAACAGCGTCGACTTGCGCGGCATGCGTTCGCCGGCGGCGGCGACCGCCGCGACGTCGGCCGCGGGCGTCGGGTTCAGCAGAAGTGCGGTCCCGCCGGCCTGCGCCGCGGCGGCGATCGCGGTGGTCGCGTCATGGCGGTAGCCGACCACGTCCTCGGTGTCGGCCAGACCCCAGACCGTTGTGATCAGCACGAGATGCGCGACGGTGACGTCCAGCCCGCGAAAGGCGGCTGACCGGTCCGCCGGTAGCACCTGCGCGAGCAGCGCCGGATCCGGATCGCTCAGCAGGAACGCCGTCCGGCCATCGGTGATCACAAATGCGTGGCCGTCCGTGCCCGCTCCTGCCAGCGCGTCGAGCAGGGTCACCCCGGTCGGGTCCGGCTCGCCGTCCAGCTGCGTCACCGAGAATGCCGCAGCGGCTCGACGAGCGGCCTGCGCCACGTCGAGCCCGGCCACGACCCGATGGATCGCGTGGACCGCAGGCCCCGACACCCGCGCGTCGGCCAGGAAGGCCAGGCCGAAATCCCACGGGCCGGCGCCGTCCCCGGCAGCGTGGCGGTCTGCCTGGTAGCGACGGTAGGTTGCGTACCGGTGGTGTCCGTCGGCGATCACCGCGCGCCGTTCGTACAGATCACCGGCGATGCTCGCCAGCTCGTCCGGGTCGGTCAGCGCCCAGATGCGGTGCGACACACCGTCATCGGTCGCGGTGCTCAGCAGCGGTGTGGTCGCCACCGTCGCCGCCACGAGCTGGCTGGTGAGGCCGCCGCCGGAGTACAGCAGGAAGATCGGTTCGAGGTTCGCCCCGGTGGACACGGTCAGGGCGAGCCGGTCGGCCACCGGGCCGGCCATGGTGTTCTCGTGCGGCAGGATGATCCCCGCGTCCGGGTCCGCGAGAGCCACCGCGCCGACCAGGCCCCGCTGGATGTGGTCGCCGTGGACCTCCTCGTACACGTACAGCGCCGCAGCGTCGTCGAGGCGCAGGACGCCGGTGGCGATCCACTCGCGCAGGGTCCGCCCGGCACGGCCGTACCGACTGTCGGGGGAGTGCTCGTCGGTGTCACGGGGCAGGATCAGGCGGACGACATTGTGCGGATGCGTCGTCTCCAGCGCGGTGACGCCCGCCGCGTCGATCACGTCGTAGGGCGGGGCGGTCCGCGCCGCCAGATCCGGCCCGTCGTCGGCCACATACCGCAGGGCACGAAACGGCGCGAGCACGAGTCCGCCGGGTGTGGGCAGGGCCGGGTCGCAAGCAGCCATGCCGCGATCGTAGGGGCTGGGCGTCCCCTGTGGCCGTCTCCGGCGGGCGAACCACGGCCGGGCGTGGTGCTCGGCCGGACCGCTGAGCATCCATGCCGGTAACAGTCGGTATAGAACTAGCGCGATCAGCGCGATCGGTGGGAGCGTCGCCCGGTTTCCGGCGACACTGAGGGGCGAACCTTGTGAAGATGCGTCCGGCCGTCATCGGCGTCGGCTGACGTGTGCATCGGTGGCGGCAACGCTGCGAGCACGGCGGCCCTGAGCACGAAGGCCCTGAGGGTTAGGGGAGGCACGGATGTCGGGCGGGCACAAGGGACCCGGGATGAATGGGCCTGAGGCGAACGGTGCTGGTGCCAACGGTGCTGGTGCCAACGGTGCTGGTGCCAACGGTGCTGGGGTCGGCGGTTCTGGTGGCGGCACTCCCGGCGGTGAGGTCTACGACTGGTACACCCGGGGCGTCGCCCTGCTCGACCGGGGGAATGCCAACGCCGCGGTTCAACTGCTGGCCCATGCCGTCGCCGCCGAGCCGGACTCCCGCAGCGTCCGGGAGGCGCTGGCCCGGGCACAGTTCGACGCCGGCCAGTACGGCGCCGCGCGGGAGAGCTTCGCCTGGATAGTCGACAACGACCCGGCGGACGACTACGCGCAGTTCGGGCTCGGGATGGCGGCTCGGCGAACCGGTGACCTTCGCGCTGCCGTGGAGCATCTGGCGCTGGCCGCGGCGATGCGTCCGGACCTCCGACATTACGGCCAGGCCCTGCGGGGTGCCCGAGCCGCACTCAACCGGCCATGACAGGCGGTCCGCGTCCACTGTCGGCGTCACCGTCCGCGCTGGTCGACGCCCACGATGTCGCCCTGATGGACCTCGACGGCGTGGTGTACCGGGGGTCGCAGGCTGTGCCCCATGCCGCGGTGACGATCGCGGCCGCCCGCGACCGCGGCATGCGGGTGGTGTACGTCACCAACAATGCGCTGCGTCCGCCGGCGGAGGTTGTGCGTCGACTGGCGTCGGTCGGCGTGTCCGCGGCGGTACCCGATGTCGTCACGTCGGCTCAGGCGGCCGCGCGGGTGCTGGCGCAACGGCTACCCGCGGGCGCGGCTGTTCTGGTCGCCGGTGGGGAGGGGTTGCGCGAGGCGGTGACCGCGGAAGGCCTACGGCCGGTGACAACCGCCGGGGAGCAACCCGTCGCCGTCGTCCAGGGCTTTGATCCAGATCTCGACTACGCTCGGCTCGCCGAGGCCGCACTCGCGATCCGGGCCGGCGCGTTCTGGGTCGCGAGCAATGTCGATGCGACGGTGCCGACCGAGCGTGGCCTGATGCCCGGCAACGGTTCGCTGGTCGCAATGCTGCGCACCGCCACCGGCTGCGATCCGATGGTGACTGGAAAGCCCGAGCGTGCGATGCACGAGGAGTCGGTCCGCCGGAGCGGGGCCAGGTTTCCGCTGATTGTCGGCGACCGCCTCGACACCGACATCGAGTCCGCCGTCCGGTCGGGCACGCCGTCCCTGCTGGTGCTCACCGGGGTGGCCGCCCCGGCTGAGCTCCTGCGGGCACAGGCACGCCACCGGCCGACGTATCTCGCCGCCGACCTGCGTGGCCTGCTTGCGTGCCACCCGGGTGTCGTGGTGACAGTGGGCAGGGCCCAGGTTGACGGGGTACCGCAGGGGGCGGACGTGGACGGCAACCCACACTGCGACGACGTGGTGGCGGTGTGCGGCGGCTGGGTCGCGCAGGTGCGTGATTCGACGCTGACCTGGCGC
>NZ_CAUVXO010000511.1:0-3670 GCF_963555865.1 Protofrankia sp. Cr1 | reverse complement strand
AGAGAACCCGCCCAGCTCGTCGACCAGACCTCGGTCACGCGCGTCGGCGCCCGTCCAGACCCGGCCACGGGCGACCTCGTGCACAGCCTCGGGCGACATGCCCCGACCGGCGGCGACCTTGGCGACGAAATCGTCGTAGACCCGGTCGAGAAACTCCTCCAGCTTCGCCCGCTCGGACGGGCTGAACGCACGCTGCGGCGAGGTCATCAGCGCGTTCTCCCCCTCGGCGACCGCACCGAAGCGCACACCCATCTTGTCCAGGAGCTCCCGGACGACCTGCTTGCCGCCGAACACCCCGATCGACCCGGTGAGGGTCCCCGGGTTCGCCACGATCGCGTCCGCGCCGAGCGCGACGAAGTATCCGCCGGACGCGGCGACCGAACCCATCGACACCACGACCGGGCGGCCGCTCGCCTGGAACCGTTCGACCTCCCGACGGATCAGGTCGGAGGCCACATACGAGCCGCCGGGACTGTCGACACGGAACACGACCGCGGCGACATCATCGTCGCGGCCGGCGGCACGGAAGGCGGCGGTGAGCGCGTCCGAGGTCATGGCAGGACCAGCCAGCGGCGAGCGGCCCGGACGGCCGAGCACCACCGGTCCCGTCCCGTGGATGACAGCGATCACCCGACGCCGCTGCGACCGCGCCGGGCCCCGCGCGGACAGCGTGGCGACGCGCAGCCGGGATGCCTCCCGACGCACCGACGCACGCCGGTAGTGGGACAGGTACACCAGCGTCCCGCCCTCGCCTTCCCCGGCGTCAGGCACGGTCCGGCGGACGTGTGCACGGGCGGCGGCATACACCTCGTCCCGGTAACCCAACCGGTCGACGAGGCCCGCGCGCACTGCCTGCTCACCGGACAGCGGCGCGTTGTCGATCAGGTCACGGACCCGGTCCGGCGGCAGGTCACGCCCGGTGGCGATGCCATCAATGATCATAGCCAGGCTGGACGCGACGATCCGGCCGCTCGCCTCCAGGTGCGCGGCGGTGAAATCACGCTCGACGAACATGTTGACGGCGTTCTTGTACTCATGGCGCTGGCCGACCTGGATCTCAATCCCGAGCCGGTCCAGGGCGTCGCGCAGGAACGGCGTTTCCAGCGCCACCCCGGTAATGCCCAGATCCCCCGGCGGGGCAAGCCAGATCTCATCGAAGGCGGACGCGAGGTAATACGGGACGGTCCCGCCGCCGAACTCACCGAATGCATCCGAATAGGCAAAGGCGGTGCCACCGGCGTGCCGAAAAGCGATCACCGCGTCGCGGATCTCCTGAGCGCGCGCGAGCGGCATCCCACACGGGGCGATCCGCGCGATGAGCGTGGACGCGCGGCCATCATTGCCGGTCCGGCGCAGCCCGTCCACAATGGCGCGCAGGGACGGACGGCGACGCGTCAGGGCCGCGGCCACCGGGTCGGCGGGTACGCCCTCGGTCGGGTCGACGGTCAGGTCAAGCTCCAGGACGATCGGCGCGGACCGCCCGGCATACACCCGGTGGACGCTCGCCCATGCCTGCCGCGCAGTGCCTCCTGCCATGCCTCCTGCCATACGGTGAGGCTACGCGCATCAGCAGGTACTCTCATCGCGCCGGGATTGTGCCGGTACGGGGGATCAAGGGGCGGGACCAACCGGTGGTGCGCGGTCAACTGAGAGCGACCGGCAATTGACTATGCGGACGGCCAGTGGGCGCGCCAGGAGTCCGCGCCCGCGTCTCGCGGGTCAAGACCGGCGGCACGGATGGCCTCCTCGGTACCGGCGAGCGTGTCCCGGAACCGGCGGGCGGACGCCCGCAGTGCCGCCTCCGGATCGACCCCGGCCTGGCGCGCCAGCGTGACCGCGGCGAACAGCAGGTCGCCGATGGTGCGGTCCGCAGCCGTGGCCGGTGCGTCCGGCGGAGCGACCAGGCCTGCGATGATCTCGGCCGGAGACGACACCTGGCCCGCGCCGAGCACGAGCTCCTCGGGCACGCCGACCTTCGCCGCTCGTTTTTGCAGCTTCGCCGCCAACGCCAACGACGGCTGGGACAGGGGCACGCCCTCGGTGACCGACCGACGGCCCTTCTCGACATCCTTGATCTTGTCCCAGTTCGTCTCGACCGCGGCCGGGCCATCCACCGTCACCGACCCGAAGACATGGGGATGGCGGCGGACAAGCTTCTCGGTGAGGCCGGTCGCCACGTCGTCGACGTCCCAGGCCGCCGCGCTGCCGGCGCCCTCGGTCGCGATCCGGGCGTGGAACAGCACCTGCATGAGCACATCGCCGAGCTCCTCGCGCAGCTCGGCGTGGTTGCCGTCCTCGATCGCCTGAAACGCCTCGTAGGCCTCCTCCAGCAAGTAGGAGGCAAGGGACGTGTGGGTCTGCTGCGCGTCCCACGGGCAACCGCCGGGCGAGCGCAACCGGTCCATCACGGCGACCGCGTCCAGGAGCTTCGCCCCGGGCAGGTCACGCGAACCCTCGCGCGTCGAAACGGTGAGGTCCGGACCCGCCGATGTCGCGAGTGCGGCCAGCAGTTCCGCCTCGCCGACCACGTCCAGTGCGCCACCCGGTCCCAGATCGCCGGTCGGGGCGGCGAGCCACACCACGGGCCGGGACGGGTCGGCGCATGCGCGGCTACGCAGCTCCTCGGCGGATGCGGACGCATCCGTGCCCGTCAGGACCTCGACCGGTATGCCGGCCGCGGCGAGCACGTCGCGCTGCGGATGCACCGCCAACCCGCAGCAGACCGCGGATGCCGCCCGCAGCAGATCCCACGCGGCCAAGTCCAGCAGGCCGGGCGCGACCCGTGGGCTGGTCACCAGGACGACGATGCTCGCCGTCATGACCGAAGGGTCGGTATGCGGCTCACTGGGTCATCGCTGCTGTCTGGCCGAGCGGCTCCGGCGCCGGCGTGGTCGCGACCGAGCCGTCCGCGGCAACCACTGCCCGTTGGGATGCGGACCAGACACCAAACCTGGGGTTGATCAAAATTGCTTCCCGTTGCGAAATCTGGCGAAGCTCCGCCTCCACCGCCGCTGTCCGCTCCGTGGAGAGCTTTCGGATCAGGAACGGCTTGGCCTGGCCAAAACTCAGCGGGAGAGGGCCGAACCGGGCGACGGCCTGGTCGTAGAAGTTTCGGGCGTCCGCGTCGGAGGCGACGGAGTTCGGCGCGAGCCGGTCGGCAAACGCGAGCTCAAGAGCATCGGTCTGGACCAACACGCGTAGATCGTCACGAGCGAAACCGCCCTGTGCAGCCGCTTTTTCAAAAGCGGCGACACTGCCGTATTGGAGCACGCCGAGAGTCTGATAGTAGGAATCGATGTCCTGGCCGGTGACCGCCACCCCGAGCTGACGGGCCTCCTGCTGGGCAAGGTTGGCCGCGACGAGTAGAGTCAGCGCCCCGCGCTGAAGATCACTACGCTCGATCGGTGCCGCGGCCTGTCCGGTCTGGGGATCCTTAGCAGGTCCGGCCGCCTGGGTGGCGGCCATGCCGCGGTCGACAATTCCCCGCAGGGTCGACGTCTCGATCGTCTCGTCGCCGACCTGCGCGGCGGACCCCGCGTGAGTGGTACAGGCAGACGAGGTTAGGACGACCAGCACGACGCTGGCGAGAACACGGCGAACGGCCGACCGGGTCTTCACGGCTGTGACCGTATCGGCTCGCCGTCCACCGTGTACACGGGGACCCCATCAG
>NZ_CAUVXO010000510.1:3144-4217 GCF_963555865.1 Protofrankia sp. Cr1 | reverse complement strand
ATCGCTCCCCATCCATTCTCGCCGCCAAAGCCGTGCACAGGGCTGCCCCTGTCGCGCCCGCGTTCACACCCGATTCGAACAAAACTTTGGACGGACGCATATTTCCGGAAATTAGCCTCGGCCAAGGAAGATCGAGTCAATCCGAGGAGTATGTCGATGGCCCGTCATCGCAGACGCAGCAGCACTACCCTCGCCGCCGCCCGGGCGGTCGGGGTGTTCACGGCCGTCGGCATGACCGCGGCGGTCGGCCTCGCCCCCGCCGCAGAGGCGGCCACGGCACCCGCCGCCGACACCGGAACCGGCTCGGTCACCGTGTCGATTGTCGAGCCGGTGGCCGTCAGCGGTACCGCCGTGACTACGGTTACCTGCACGACCGGCCACGTCTACCAGGCTTCCGTTACGAGTGTCCCCGTCAACGGTTACGTTCTGTCATTCACCGTTCGGGCACCTGGCTACCACGGGCCGGGTAACTACCCTGCTGTCGTCACCGCCCAGTTGACCGAGTCCGACGGCACGGTCGTCACTCTCCCCGCAGGCCCGGTGCCGACCACGATCACCGCTACCGGAGGCTCCACCACCATCGACGGGCAGACCCCAAACGGCATTCCGGTCGACGCCTCGGTCGCCTGGGTGTGCACGACATGACAGGTCGTGGATGCGCCTGGCTCGGCCATGTGTTGGGCGTCTCGCCGGATAAGAGCGCCCGGCAATAGGCCGACGCGCCCTGCGCGAAGCCCGTACCGCCGGAATACGGGAATCCTCGTCGGTGAGCTGTCACCCGACGGCCACCACGGCCCGACCACCCGACCACCCGATCGCCGACGTCACGACTATTGCCGGTCGCTCTAAACCGTCGCGACCGCGCGTACTCGTTTGACAGCCTGAATCGTAAGGGTTGAGATAAGAAGCTGACGCGCTCGGCTCCAGTGCCGAGCCGTCTACGGAACGTCCCGGAGCCGAGCTACTTCCTTGTGTGATGGGACGCCGAGCGTTTGTTGACATCTCAGGCACTCGTTGACTTGGACCTTCCGCAACCCGATGCTGGTCACTGCCACAGTTGCAGCCCTTCCACC
>NZ_CAUVXO010000510.1:0-2617 GCF_963555865.1 Protofrankia sp. Cr1 | reverse complement strand
AGCTACTTCCTTGTGTGATGGGACGCCGAGCGTTTGTTGACATCTCAGGCACTCGTTGACTTGGACCTTCCGCAACCCGATGCTGGTCACTGCCACAGTTGCAGCCCTGCCACCAGCAACGGGAGAAGCACGGTTGATGAGTGAGAGCGCACGTCTGACCGGGCCTGTCAGCGGTGGGACCCGCGGCTGGCCCATGAGCACCACGTTGGTGGATGTGAGTACCTACGGGTATGTCGAGGAGGAGTACTTCTTCGAAGGTGACGCGACCACGTACCGCCTCGCCGATGGCGAGTTACGCGCGGACGGCCGCTGGACGGCGGAGCCCAGCGATACCCACCCCTTCAAGACTCGGATGATTATCCGGCGCCCAGTCGACGCGGCGAAGTTCAACGGCACCGTGATCGTTTCGTGGATCAACGTCTCCATGGGCTCGGACATGTTTCAGCTCGACACGCCGGAAACCTTCGAAGGCGGCTTCGCGGTGGTCGCTGTCTCCGCGCAGGCGGTAGGCGTGCACGGCTTCGACACAGCCTCTCCCCAGGGTCTGGTGAGCTGGGATCCCGAACGCTATGGCTCCCTGGCTATTCCCTCCGACGACGCCTCCTACGGGATCTTCACGGCGGCGGCCCAGCTCGTTGGGCCCAAGCGCGACCTGGGCGCGAATGATCCGATGGGCGGGCTGGACGTCAAGCGACTGCTCGCGACCGGGGCGTCCCAGTCGGCGGCCCGGCTGCACACCTACTTCAACGCGGTCCAACCGCTGACGAACCTCTTCGACGGATTCCTGCTCGACGTCCATTTCGGCTGGGTCGCGCCCCTGTCGACCGAGAATGCCTCACGGGAACCCAACCTCCAGGGAGTCGTGGATCTTTTCCAGCCGGTCACGAGGCTACGGGACGATCTCGACATCCCGGTACTGGTGGTCAACACCGAGACCGAAACGCCGACGTACTTCAGGGTCCGCCAGCCGGACACCGAAATGTTCCGGCTCTGGGAGGCGGCCGGAACGGCTCACGCGTCCAGCCCCAGCACTCAAGAGGTCATGATCAAATTCGAGCGAGACTGGGGTACGAGCCTGCCCGCGTCGCCAACTCTCGATGGACCATCTCCGAACACCGTCAACCTCCGCCCACTGCGCGATGCGTCTCTCTTCCAAATGCAGCGTTGGCTGACCGAGCACATCCCGCCACCAGCGCAACCCCGCATCGAGATCGGCGGCGAACCGCCCACTGTTGTTCGCGACGCCGATGGCATCGCTCGCGGTGGCATCCGTTTGCCTACGGTAGCGGTACCGACCGCGAAGCTGACGGGAAGCAGCGGCTCCGCCAACCTGATCGAGAACTTGCCCGGTTCCTCGGAGCCGTTCTCGCCCGAGACTCTAAAAACACTTTACCCCACCCGAGAGCTGTATCTCGAGAAGGTTGAGAAAGCGGTTTCGGCGGGTATAGCCGCGGGCTTCATACTCCCACGCGACGCTGCGAAAATCATGCTCGAGGCGGAGTCCTCCGCCACGCCATAAACACAAAGACGGATCCTGCCGCACCCTGGTCGCCGCCCCGAGCCTCAAGACCTCCGACTACGCCTCGATGATCGAGCAGGTCCCGGCCGGACAGCCTTCGAAGTGACGCTGACCGGGACCCGGGAGACTCGCGCCGGCTCGGGGGCTCGTGGGTGTGGAGTGATGTCAGTCAGTCAGTCAGTCAGTCAGTCGAGGAGGGCGGCGAGTTCGCGCCACTCGTGTAGCGGTAGGGCGGTGGGGTCGGCGGGGAGTACCTGGAGGGCGACGTGGTCGGCGCCGGCGTCGAGGTGCTCCTTTACCCGGCGGGCGATGTCGTCGATGGTGCCCCAGGCGACGAGAGCGTCGATGAGCCGGTCGCTGCCGCGTTCCGCGAGGTCGTTGTCGGTGAAGCCGAGCCGGCGCAGGTTGTTGGCGTAGTTGGGGAGGCGGATGACGCGGCCGATGTTGGCGCGGGCGATGCGCCGGGCCTCACTCGGCTCGGTGGCCAGTACGACTTTCTGTTCGGGGATCAGTAGCGGTCCTGGCCCGAGATGGCCGCGGGCGAACTGGGTGTGTTCGACGGGGACGGTGTAGGTGTGTGCGCCCTCGGTGAGCTCGGCGGCGAGGGTGAGCATCTTCGGGCCAAGGGCTGCGAGGACGCGGTGCAGGGGGGTGGTCGGTGGGGGGCCGGCGTAGGTGGCGGTGTCCATCGCGGCGAGGTAGTCGCGGGTTACCTGCAGTGGGCTGGTCGGCTGGTGTCCGCGGTTCGCGACCGTCAGGGTGTGACTGACGCCGATACCGAGCAGGAAACGGTCGGGGAATCCCTCGGTGAGGGTGCGTTGGCCGTTGGCCATGGCGGTCGCGTCGCGGGCCCACAGGTTCGCGATCCCGGTCGCGACGACCATGCGCCCGGTGGTGGCGAGCAGCAGCGCGGCGTGGCTCATGACCTCTTTGCCGGCGGCCTCGGGGATCCACAGGGCGGGGAAGCCGAGTTCCTCGAGTTCGGCGACCGCGTCCTGCGCGGCGTGCAGCGGCTGTGCGTCGAGGGCGATCGACCAGATGCCGACCCGTCCGATGTGCATGTGTCTCTCCTCGCCTGCTCAGTGATTTCGTCGGAGG
>NZ_CAUVXO010000509.1:0-3690 GCF_963555865.1 Protofrankia sp. Cr1 | reverse complement strand
TACGAACGGCTCGGGGTCGATGTTCAGCAAGCTGGTGATCGTGACGAGGCGACGCGGCTCTTCACGATGGCGACGGAGATTCGGCGGATGCTTCAGCGCCGAGAACCGGATCGTGTCGATCTCGCCGAAGAACTGGCTGTCACGCTGGCCTTCCTCGGTGGAATCGCGATTGAGGAGGATGTTCGGAGCGAGATCGCCAGGGAGATACGCGCGTTGCTGGCGCCGTTTGAGGAACGAAGTGTCCTCACGCAGAAGGGCTGTGCCGTACTCGGTCAGATACAAGACTGGTAGTGCCTCATCGGCTGTCGGAACGCCCCACGGCACCCTGCCCTGACGGTCGCGGTCAGGTCGACGGTCGCTCACATCGATCGGTGATCCCTAACCGGGTAATCCCGTAACACGTTGATCTTTACCGATTCTATTGCTGCGATCTCGTTGCATCCGCTCATTCAGGGAGACGGGTTGAGGTCGGGACGGCGCAAAATGTTTCGATTTCGGCCGCCGTGTCGCGCGCGACCGCGGACCCCGCATGCCGAGGGTCCGACAGGCTTCCGTGCATGCGGCGCATTTGGGTACGGATTCCGTGGATTCGTCGCGCTGGTGGGAGCGCCAGGACTGGGCCGAGCGCTTCGCGCCCACCTTCTACCTCGCCCTGATGAACACGTGCCAAGGCGAGGTCGATATAAGATCCCGCTCTACTGCCGTAGCTGACATCGGCGGCATCTTGGGCTTCAAAAGCCTGTACGGCGTCAACGGCAATCCGCTCAGTTTCTGTATGATCCGACAAGAGGGAAAGCGCGTCGGCGCTGACGTAGAGCTGGACCGCCTGGGGATAGGTGAGTTCTCCACCTATTTCGTCCAGGTCGTCAACCTGGACCCGTTCTCTGGCCGCACCTGCGCGGGCAAGCGCGGCTCTGGTCTCCGTCGTGTCCCCCAGCGCCGCGTATGCCCGCGCCTCCTGGACGGCAAGCTGTGCCGAGTTCGACCCGGTGACTGTTTGCGCATCCGCGTGGGCGAGAGACAGATACCGTATGGCCTCCCGTGGGGCGCCGGACCAGTAGGCGGCGCGGGCCTGTTCGATCCGTATCCACACCCGCAGGCCGGGATGGTCGGCGCGATCCGCGCACAGGAACGCCGCGCGTGCGTTGAGGTGGGCGGCCTGGAACTGGCTGAGGTCGACGCCGGCGTGTGCCAGCAGTCCGGATGTGATTGCCGCGAGGAAGTAGAGGTCACGGGACTGGTGGGGCACGCCCGGTCCGTCGAGGAGGCGGAAGGCGACGCGCTGGGCTCCGATAAGGGAGTCGACGAGGTTCGTCGCCTGAGTCGGGTAGGCGGTGACCAGTCGACGGACCTCGGCGTGTAGGAGGTCCATCACCTCTGGGGACGGGGCGGCGCGTTCCGCGTTGACGATGAACTGGAAGGTCTCGTCAGCGGCCATGAGCATCCGCCTTTCTGAGCTGTCCTGCGCCGGGGGCGCATCCACAGAACCCACCCAATCCCCAGAGTAAGCTCGCGCGTCGACCCAGGCGACGCTCATAGGCTTACCGGTCCAGCCATGGCTTCTCACCGGCCGGAGTAGGCCCGTCGACCGTGGAGAACTGCCGCCGCCGAGCAGTCGGCTGCGGGCCCGGTCGGGCATGGCCAGGCCGTCGGCGACTCGGACGAAGACCTCGAGGTCGGTCACCCGGCGCTTGCCCGTGCAGATGCGGCTGACCTCGCCCTGGCTCATCGCACAGCGGGACGCGAGAAGCGTCTGACTGCACCCGTACCGGCTCATCAGCACGAACAGTGCGCCGACATCACGGTCATTGAGCGCGGCCAGGAAAGGTGGTTCGTCCCAGACGTGGTCCGGCAACGGGAGCGGCACGGGATCGGCAGGCATCGGCAGGGCTCCCCGGGCATTCGGCCTGAAAGGACTGACGCGAATCAGTCCAGCACGCAGTGTCGTTAAGCGTAATCCCACCGGATCAGCCGTGGAAAGGGTGCCGCTCGTGGCATATTTTTCTGGCGCTGCGTAACCGTGGACGGCGACCGGCTTCCTTACCCGATGTGCGATCCCGCCGTCTATCAGCCGCGCTCATGACACCCGCTCATGACATGAGCTCATAGGCCGCGCCGGTAATCCTCGCCGTCTCGGCTCATGAGACACAGCCGTTGCCGTATCACGGCCGGGACCGCGCAGAATTCCCCTCAGGCCCCCGGGCCGGGTTGAGCTCTCGTGCACGCCCCGGCGCTCCCCGGCCCGGGGCGCCCGCCATGAATATCGGGCCGAGGGGTTAGCGACAGAAGGGCGCAATAGTGACCGCACAGGAAAGGTGTCATGCCGGTGCCGACAATCAGTCGACGTTCGCTGCTGACGGGGGCCGCGATGAATGCCGCCATGCTGTCCGGGGCTGAGGACCATCCCGGCCGGTCCGTGCTGGCCGCCGCACGGATGATCCTGGAAGCGGCACCCGCCAGCATCGAACGCGCGACCGGCCGGGCGCCGCTCATCGCGGTGACCCACCACCTGGCGGCGGCCCACGCGAGCCTCGAGGACCTGGCCCGCCGCGGCGATCCTAGTGTCAGAGCGACTGCCCACGCCCTGACTGTCCACTGCCAGCTCAGCACAGCGGACGCGTTATTCGGGCTCGGCGCGGTCGTCCGGGCCTGCCAGGCGCTGCGGATCGTCCGCGAGCGTGCCGACGCTATCGACGATGCTGCCCGCCGAGACGACCTTCTGCATACCGCGCTGCGTATCGAAGGAAAGATCTACACGTATGGGTCGTCGGGTGGCCCTGTCCCGCCCGCGCTAGCTGCGTGTGATCCCACCCGCGCGCGGACCCCGGCACAGGTCGCGGTTGCGTTCCAGGCCGCGCGGCTCGGCGCACGAGAATGGTCACCGGCACGGCTCCAGGCGTATGTCGGCTATGCGCTCGACGCCGCAGACCGGCTGCCCGCAGCCGGGGCCCCCGGGGTGTACGTGGACCGTTTTTCGTTCACCAATGCGCTGTATCACGCCCAGGTGGCGTGGGCGACCGGTGGCGTTGTTCCCCTCGCCGAGCAGTATTACCCGGAGATCGCCGCCGGGATGGCCGGGCATCACGCGGGTATCGCGGTCGTCGAATTCACCATGGCGCGGATGTATTTCCGGCTCGGCCGGCTCGCGGACGGGATCGACCATGTCCGGCGCGGCCAGCAGGCCGACCCGGGGCACCTGGCCTCCCAGCGGGCGCGGATCGGCGCCCGCAACGCTGCCTTCCGCCATCGCGCCGACCCGTATCTGCGGGGTCTGTTTCCGGCTCCGCCACCACGCCCGATCACGGCGCTCGGTTCCGGTACGAGGTAGGCCACCGACCAGGGAAGGGGAACGAGACGTGGACGAGCAGCGCATCGTGCGCGGGATCGAACGGGAGCTGGAGATCGCGATTGCCGCCGTCGCGACGGTCACCCGGCTGCTCGACGAGCCGGACGGGCCGTGGAACTACGTGCACCTGACGCTGTTCCGGGAGCGGGCCGGCGGCATTCGCGACGATCTCCAGCATATGGCCGTCCGGGTGGCCGAAACGGGGCAGGTGTCCGCGTGAGCGGCGCATCCCGGCCGGGCCGGCAGACCGGCCGTCCGGACAGCGCCCGCACCCCGCATCCCGGCGTGTCCCCATGCAGCGGTCGTCGACCTGCGGCCAGGATGGGGCGCCCGGGTTCACTCGG
>NZ_CAUVXO010000508.1:0-3694 GCF_963555865.1 Protofrankia sp. Cr1 | reverse complement strand
CCCGCTTCGGAGCCGCCGAGCGCGAGGCTCCCCGTGGCTGCCAACGGGCCGCCGTTGTGCTCGATCAGCCGGAACCGTCCCTCGTCGCTGCGCAGCAGCGTCCAGCGGCAGTTCCCCAGCGGCCCGAAGTGCCACCAGGCCGACGGTGGCATCTCCAACAGCCGCCCGATCAGAGCCCGGGCGGTGCCGCCGTGCAGCACCAGCACCGCAAGGCCGTCCTCCCGGGGGAAGCCTTCGGCGGCGAGATCGTCCAGGACGCCGATCGCCCGCGCGCCGACCTCCGCATAGGTCTCACCACCGCCACGGCGCACATCCTCGCCGCGGCGCCACGCCGCATCCTCCGCCGGGAAACGGACCGCGGCCTGCTCGGCGGTCAGCCCCGACCACTCCCCCAGCGAGATCTCCCGCAGCCTCGCGTCCATCCGGACCGGAACGCCGAGCTCGGCCGCGGTCGCCCGACAGCGCAGCAGGTCCGAGGAGACGACGACATCAGGGGCGAGCCCGCGGACCGCGGGCGCGACCAACCGGGCCTGGGCCCGGCCGGTCTCGTCCAACGGCGGATCCGCGTGACCCTGGAACCTGCCGGTGTCGTTCCATGACGTGCGGCCGTGTCGCCACAGCAGGATCCTCACCGACGACCAGCGCCCGGTGCGACGGCTTCCACAGTGCGAGAAAGGTCACGGTCCGTGAAGGCGATCTGCGGACAGTCCTTCCACAGCCGTTCCAATGCGTAGTATGTTCGCTCCTCACCGTGCTGCACATGCACCACGACATCGGAGAAATCAAGCAGCACCCAGCGCCCCTCGCGTTCACCCTCGCGGCGGAGCGGCTTGGCCCCGAGTCTGCGCAGCTGCTCCTCGACCCCGTCCACTACGGCCTTGACCTGCCGTTCCGTGTCGGCGGACGCGACGACGAAGCAGTCCGTGATGGCCAGCCGCTCGCTGACGTCCAACACGACGATGTCGCGGGCGAGCTTGTCGGCCGCGGCCTGCGCCGCTTCGAGGGCGAGCTCGACGGCTCGCGGGGATGCGGTCACGAATACACCTCTCCTGGCTGGACCACTAAGCCACCTTCGGCTCTCGGGGACATGCCTGTTGATTATGGATTACGATCGTACGCGCCGGCCTGGTTTGCCTACCGCCCGTCCAGCCTGACATACCGAACGCTTTCACGTTCCCGCATTTGTCCCGTGCCGGCCTACCGGCCAGGCCACCGACCACGCCACGGGTGACGTCACCGGACGGGCGGCGCCGGCACGGGCATGACGCCGGCGGGGTCCCGCGGCCGGTACAGCCCGCTCTTGGCGATGAAACGCACCACCCCGTCCGGGGTGAGATACCAGATGGGCGCCCCGCGGCGCACCCGGGCGCGGATGTCGGACGAGGAGATCGCCAGTGCCGGCACCTCCAGGAGGCTGACGGCCTCACCGGGCAGGCTCGCGTCGAGTTCGAGCTGGTAGCCGGGCCGGGTGACCCCGACGAAATGGGCCAGCCCGAACAGCTCCCCGACATCGCGCCAGCTGAGGATCTGCGCCAGGGCGTCCGCACCGGTGATGAAGAACAGTTTGGCCTGCGACCGCATCCGGTGCAGGTCCCGCAGCGTGTCGATGGTGTAGGTTGATCCACCCCGGTCGACATCAATCCGACTGACCGTGAACTGAGGATTGCCAGCAGTAGCCAAAAAAGTCATCAGGTACCTGTCCTCAGCCGGGGACACGTCCCTGTCCGCCTTCTGCCACGGACGCCCGCTGGGGACGAAGACCACCTCGTCCAGATCGAAGAGGGCCGCAACCTCGCTGGCGGCGACCAGATGTCCGTTGTGTACTGGATCAAAGGTTCCGCCCATCACCCCGAGCCTCACGGACGGACCGTAACGGGATCACGCCGTGATTTCGACGTCTCGCCGGAAGTATCACATCCGGCTCGGCGCCGGTCGGGGTTCAGGAGTCGGGTTCAGGAGTCGGGTGCAGGAGTCGGGTGCAGGAGTCGGGTGCAGGAGTCGGGTGCAGGAGTCGGGTGCAGGAGTCGGAGTCGGAGTCGGGAGTCGGGGGCCGCGCCGGGCACCCCGACGGACAGCAGTCGACCACCGCGGCCGTAGGCTGACCGTGTACGCCTCGGGCGTCGCCGTTGCCACCATCGTGCGTCAACGCCCACGCCCCGCCCGTACCAGGTCGTGCCTGCATCCATTCCACGCAATACCCGCTTTTGTTCCATTTTTGTTCATCCAATGTTCGCTATTTGCTTATAATTCATCCGTTACGTCCGGCTCGAGGAGGCTGCCTGATGCCGGTGAGTCCGCTCGCGGGTCAGCCCGCACCACCTGACATTCTTATCGACGTGGACACGCTGTTGGCCGCCTACCACGACGACCAGCCCGACCCCGCCGAGGCGTCCCAGCGCGTCTCGTTCGGAACATCCGGGCACCGCGGGTCGTCGCTGCGCCGGTCCTTCAACGCCGACCACATCGTCGCGATCACGCAGGCCATCTGCGAACACCGAACCGCCCACCAGGTGGACGGGCCGCTGTTCGTCGGTGTGGACACCCACGCCCTGTCCGCACCCGCGCTCGCCAGCGCGCTGGAGGTACTGGCCGCCCACGGGGTGGACACCCGGATCGCGCCGGCCGGGCAGGCCACCCCCACCCCGGTGATCTCGCACGCCATCCTCACGCACAACGCCCGCCGCGCAGCCGGGGAGCCCCTCGGGCTCGCCGACGGCATCGTCATCACGCCGTCGCACAACCCACCGGCGGACGGCGGGTTCAAGTACAACCCGCCCAACGGCGGGCCGGCTGACACCGCCATGACCACCTGGATCCAGGACCGCGCGAACGCGCTGCTCGCAGCCGGGCTGCGGGGTGTCTCGCGGGTCGCTCCCGAACGTGCCCGAGCGGACGCGACCGTGCACGACTACGTATCGGCCTATGTCGAGGACCTGGCATCCGTGGTCGACCTCGATGCGATCCGCGGCGCGGGTGTCAGGATCGGCGTCGACCCTCTCGGTGGCGCGAGCCTGGTCTACTGGCAGGCCATTGCCGAGCGTTACAAGCTCGACCTCGACGTGGTCAACACCGCGGTCGACCCACAGTTCGGTTTCATGACCGTCGACTGGGACGGAAAGATCCGGATGGACCCGTCCTCGCCGTACGCGATGGCGTCGTTGCTGCGGTTGAAGGATTCCTTCGACGTGGCACTGGCCAACGACGCCGACGCGGACCGGCACGGCATCGTGACGCCGGCCGCCGGCCTGCTCAACCCCAACCACTACCTGTCGGTCGCGATCTCCTACCTGTTCGCCCATCGCGGCGGCTGGCCCGCCACGGCCTCGATCGGCAAGACCCTCGTCAGCTCCAGCATGATCGACAGGGTCGCCACCGGGCTGGCCCGACATCTCGTCGAGGTTCCGGTCGGTTTCAAGTGGTTCGTGGACGGACTGATCGACGGTTCCCTTGGATTCGGCGGCGAGGAAAGCGCCGGCGCGTCGTTCCTGCGCCGTGACGGTCGGGTCTGGACCACCGACAAGGACGGCCTGATCGCCTGCCTGCTCGCCGCGGAGATCACCGCTGTCACCGGGCAGGACCCCGGCCAGAACTACGAGGCGCTCACCAGCCAGTTCGGCGCCCCCGCGTACCGCCGGGTGGACGCGCCGGCCTCCCCCGCGCAGAAGGACGTCCTGAAGTCCCTGACCCCGGCGGA
>NZ_CAUVXO010000507.1:0-3702 GCF_963555865.1 Protofrankia sp. Cr1 | reverse complement strand
AGTTCGTGCAACGGCGCAATATGGACCTAACGTGTCATTGGAAGAACTTCTTGATCTTGGCCGAAGGTCCCGAAACCATCGTCCGTTCGGTCGGAAGGCGGTCACCTTTCATGATCGCGATGGCGGGATCCTGTTACGGACGCGGCGGACGCGGGCCGCGCTTCGGCCCTCCACCGAGAGCAGCGTGGATCACCTCCGCCACATGCGCCAGGTCCCGTCGCGGTCGGCGTTATCCAGTTGCGGGAGTGTCCCTTTCTCGTGTAGGTAGGGGCAATGCCGCGGGTTCGACGGTGACTGTCAGGCTCCGACCCGCGGCATCCCAGACCGTGACCGGGGCTCCGCAGCCCATCTCGAACGTACGTTCCGTTTTGAGCCACGACTGGTCACCGGAAGCCGGGAGCCTACTTGACCTACGGATCTGGAGCCCTTCGAGCTTCAGATTTGGAGGCATTCGAGCTACGGATCTGGAGGGCCAGCAGCTACGGATCCGGCGAGCTCGGGGGTTTAATCTTGGTCGCAGATCCTGAAATCGCCGTTCGTCCGGTCGGGGCACGGCTGTCGGCCAGGCACGATGCCCAGTGAAGCCCGAGCGGGCAGCATCGTCGAATGGCTCGAACGTGCGTTCCGTAACTGCCCCAGTCTGCTCGATGCCTCAATAGTGGTACCTGCATTGAGCCATGCGGATCTCGTCGCCGCTAACCTTGTAGATGAGTCGGTGCTCGTCGTTGATGCGCCGCGACCAGTAGCCCTGAAACCCGTGCTTCAGGGGCTCAGGCTTGCCGATGCCGTCGTTCCCGTTGCGGGCGATGTCCTGGATCAGGGTATTGATGCGCTTGAGTATCTTGCGGTCCTGGGTTTGCCACCATACGTAGTCTTGCCAGGCGTTCTCGTCCCAGACGAGCTTCACTCCGCAAGGTTCCGGACGACGCCGCCGCCGCTCTCGAGCCGGTCGATGGCGATCAGCAGTCGGCGCGCGTTCTCCGGGCTGCGAAGCAAGTATGCCGTCTCCTTGAGTGACTGGTAGTCATCCAAGGAGACGATCACCACCGGCTCGTGGCCGGCGCGGGTGATGACGACCTCTTCCCTGTCCTCCGCCACAGCCGTGAGAACTTCTGCGTACCGTGCACGTGACTCCGAGTAAGTCATTGTCCTCATGGCATCCTCCTCGTTTGTACGGAAAGTTGTACGTACAGAAAATTGTACGTCCAGAGGTGGGGATCGGCAAGGGTCCTTGGCGTACCGGCCCCCCGTCGAAGACTGACTCGGCTCGGCCAGCCGCCGGCCGACACCAAGCGGCCTGGCACCGAAGCGGCCTGGCACCGAAGCGGCAAGGGCATCATCCGAATCGAACATGCGTTCCGCACCTACCTGGCCCAACACTGCGACATTCACCGGTGAGACAGACTCCTGGACCGACGCCGCATCGGGCTACAAACTTTGTCCGCGGACATTAGAGCAACCCGCCGCTGGCTATTTGTCCAAGCGCGCTGGAGGGCCGCCGGACCCACCGCGCCAGCGTCTCCGTTTCTTCCTTCGACAAAATTAGCTCTGCTGTGGGTCGTCCTCGTCGCGCCATGACTTGATCATCGAGGACCGACCGCCAAATACAAGATCATAGAGGGTGTTTTAGAAACGAATTTCAGACGCAGGACACTAGTGATGGTTTTCGCGATCGATCTGATCCCAGAGCTCGTCCGCACTGGACGCGCACACGAGGAAGTGGAGCGCAGTCGCCCCGAAACCGTCGCGCTGTCGATCGCTTACAACCGGCGTACCAGAAATTCCGTGAAAGAAATCCGGGAGGCGGTGTCGGATCGGGGCGGAGGTGTTCGTTGTAGGGGTGAGCGGCCGCCCACGAGGGGTGCCCCCAAAGCACAGGAGATGATCCGAGATGCAGTACATGGTTTCCGTGATCTTTGACACGGCTGGCTTGGCCACCCCGGAGGAGCAGGCCGCGATCGACGTGTTCAACGACCGGCTTGTGGCCGAGGGCCACTGGGTCTTCGCCGGCGGCCTCGGGACGCCCAGCGCGGCCACTGTGATCGATAACCGGGGTGGGGAGGCGATGCTCACCGACGGGCCGTTCCTGGAGTCGAAGGAGTTCCTCGCCGGCTTCTGGATCATCGAGGCCGCGGACCTCGAGGTGGCGCTCAAGCTGGCCGCCGAGGGGTCGAAGGCCTGCAATCGGAAGGTCGAGGTGCGGCCGTTCCTGTGAACAGGGTCGACGTCCGGGAGGCGATCACCCGGGCCCACCACGAGGAGTGGGCCCGAGTGGTCGCCGCCCTGACCAGGCGTTTCGATGACCTCGACATCGCCGAGGAGGCGGCGGCCGAGGCGTTCGCGACCGCCGTCGAGCACTGGCCGGCCGACGGCGTGCCGCCCAACCCCGGCGCCTGGCTGACCACCACCGCCATCCGCAAGGCCATCGACCGGATCCGGCGCGAGAACAAGCGCGACGACAAGCAGACGGAGGCTCAGCTGTTGTACGACGACGACCCGCCCGAGCCTGTCGGCCCCATCGACGACGAGCGGCTCCGGCTGATCTTCGCCTGCTGTCACCCGGCGCTGGCGATGCAGACCCGCGTGGCGCTGACGCTGCGCATGGTCGGTGGTCTGACCGTGCCCGAGATCGCCCGTGGCTTCCTGGTACAGGAGGCCGCCATGGGGCAGCGGATCACCCGGGCGAAGGCGAAGATCAAGGTGGCTCGCATCCCTTATCGGGTGCCGTCCGAGCAGGATCTCCCGGCACGCATCTGCGGCGTGCTCGCCGTCCTGTTCCTCGTCTTCAACGAGGGCTACCTGGCGACCGGCCCCGATACCGATCCCGTACGTCACGACCTGACCGCCGAGGCGATCCGGCTTACTCGCCTGATCCGTGCCCTCATGCCGCAGGACGGTGAGGTGGCCGGGTTGCTGGCGCTGATGCTCCTGACCGAAGCCCGCCGTACGGCCCGGGTTTCGGGCAGCGGCGAACTGGTCACCCTCGACGAACAGGACCGCGGGGCCTGGGATGCGGCGCTGATCGCCGAGGGCCATCGGCTGGTGCGCGAGCGTCTGGCCGCCGGGGTAGCTCCGGGTCGTTACCAGATCCTCGCAGCGATCAACGCCGTGCACACCTCCGCCCGCGATGTACGCGACACCGACTGGTCGCAGGTCGTTGCCCTCTACGACCAGCTCGTCCGCCTCGACCCCTCGCCGATCGTCGCCCTCAACCGGGCCATCGCGGTCGCCGAGATAGACGGCCCGGAGGTGGCGCTGGCTGCTGTCGACCGTCTTGAGGACACGTTGGCCGGCTATCACGCCTACCATGCGACCCGCGCTGACCTGCTGCGCCGGCTGGGCCGCAGCCAGGAGTCGCGCGCGGCGTACGACAAAGCCATCAAACTGGCGGGCAACACCGCTGAGACCGCCTACCTGACACGCCGCCGGGACCAACTGGGGTAGTGCATTTCCGGTATCGGTGAACAGTCGAGAACGGTCGCCGCCAATGGGACCGGTCACCGCCGGGATGGAGCACTGCATCGGCTAGAGTTCCTGTTGTAGCCAAGTGAGTGAGCGATACGCGCCAGACATGAACTGGTGCGAGCGCTACGGCGGCCCAGAGGGGGCCACCGCGCGCGTCGTGGATGTTCGGCAATACCTGTGGAGTAAGAGCGTCAGTTCGGTAGACCCCGGATGGGAAGGTGGTTCCCGGTTACGCAT
>NZ_CAUVXO010000506.1:4177-4697 GCF_963555865.1 Protofrankia sp. Cr1 | reverse complement strand
ATCACTCTCGCCGGGGAGCAGGCCGCTCTGCTCGACGACATGCGCCGAACCCTGCCATCGGGCAGTCGGGTCTGGGCGGGTCAGCTCTACGATTTCTGGACGAGGACCTTCGACGCGGCAATGGAAATGCAGTTCGAGAACGTCTCGCTGCGGGCCCGTACGAACCTTGCTGAGTTGTGTGAGCTGGTCGTACGCCGGCCGCGCGGCGCCAGCCCGATGCCCGGCCGCACCGGTTCTGGCCGGCCGGCGTACGGCCGAACCGGGCCCGGACCGGAAGAGGATTCTCGGGACGACCAGCGCTGGCAGGACGATTTGGATCACGTCAAGGGGGGCTGGGACACCCCTCCCGATGGCGCTGGCGCGGGCGCCGGTGGTCGCCGCGGGCGTGGTCATCCTGACCCGGCACCCGACCGGGAATCCGGGAATGGCCGGAGCCGGAACGATTATCAGCCCGACAACAACCATGACGGCCGGCAGGCGATCGATCTCCACAAGGATGTCGGCGACCCGTCCGCACGTA
>NZ_CAUVXO010000506.1:3137-3748 GCF_963555865.1 Protofrankia sp. Cr1 | reverse complement strand
GTGGAGCCGGAAGCCCAGGGGAGGACCGCGGGGCCGGTGACCATCGCGTCGTCGACCACCGGTCCGATGGTTATCGGACAGACGATTATCAGGCTGATAACTATCCGATTGATGATTACTCAGCGGACGATGAGAGCTGGTCGTGACCGAGTCGAACCTGAGTAGAGCCGCGCCGACGGTCGTCGAAATTGATCTCCGTACCCGTTATGCGGAGATCATGACGGTCGAGCGGTTCTCAGACATTCAGCGGACATTCGTGCGGGATCTGGGCGTGGCGGAGAGCGATCCCGGACGGGTGCTGCTGATCGACGATTCCCGCCTGCTCGTCGAACATGCACCGGGTCTTGAACGGATCATCACCGCCCGATCGGTGAATCAGGTCGTCTGCCTGATCGTCGGCCCGCCCAACGCCGAGCGCGGCGGCTCGGTAGACGGCGGTGATCATGTCTCCCAGGACGGTCGTGGCTATCCCGATCATGGCGATGATGATCCCGATCCCGATCCCGATCCCGATCCCGGCTACGGCGACTTCGACGACGAGTTCGGCGGTCGTGGGTTCGGCGGTGGCGGGGCCAACTCCGGCCGTCGCGACACTGCTGCGAACGCTGGGC
>NZ_CAUVXO010000506.1:1534-2727 GCF_963555865.1 Protofrankia sp. Cr1 | reverse complement strand
GGTACGAGCGCCAGGCAGCCCGTCCGGGCCGGGGCGAGGCGGCCGCCGGCTGGGCGTGGTCGGATGGTTCGAGCGGCAAGGCCCCCACGGCTTCCGCCCCCACCGGCGCGGACCGGGGCCGCTATGGGAGCCGTCCGGGACGGGGGAGCGCTGCTGCTGCCACCGCGACTCCCGGTACTTCCCAGGCCGGCGGTTCTGGAGCGCGGGCCGGTTGGCGCTCCGATCCGGGCCGGCTCGGGCTGGTCAAGCCCTTCGTCCTCCGAGCGCCGGTGGCCACGTTGTGGGTGAGCGACGCCCGGGGGGTCGGCTGGGGAATGGGGCAGACTCAGCCGCAGTCCCTGCCCGCACTTCTGGATGATGCCGACGACGCGCCGGCGTTCGCAGCGTTGCGGGACGCGCTGTGCCAGCACGAGGTGTTCGACGCGGTCGCCGAAAGGGTCGGTTCCATGGCGGATGCGACCGCCGCGCCCGGTCTGCGTGCGGTGGTCGGCCGGGTTGAGGACGGCGTGCTCTCCGACGCCCAGTTACGGGCGCTCGACCGGCTGCTCGCTCCGCACCCGGAGCCCGGCGAGGAGAGTGAGCCACCCCCGGCGCTCCTCACCGGACCGTTGCCGTTGCTGCTCGGGATGGTCGACCGGCGCGCAGACGCCGTGCTGCGGCCCGACGGCCTGATTAGTTCGTTGTTGCGGGAGTGCGCCGGCCGGATCGCGGATGCTGACGCTGCGGTGAAGGGCATGCGTGGCTGGCGGGTGCTGTTCAGCGGTCACCAACCGGGGATGGTTGTCTGGTCCGCGATGCGACAGGCGGCGGCAGGGCTCGCCGAACTGCGGCATAACCTGCGGATCGAGTTCTTCGAGATTGACGGCAGCCGTGGGCTCGACCAGGCGCGGCGTAACCGGCTGGATGAACTGGGCGTGGTGACCCGGGGATCCACCGACATCCTGCCCGGGGCCGTGGTCAACAGCCTGCGGGTTCTCACCGACAACGCTCTGGAGACGGGTCATTCGATCGTTGAGGCGTCCCAGTGGCTGTCCGGGATCGCACAGCGGCTGTACCCGCGGGGAAGCCGGGAACACATCGACGAGCTGAACCAGATTTGTCCGGACAGCGTCCTCGACAACCTTGACAACTCGGGCCCGCTGCGGTTGAGTCTGGCCGCACCACGGGTGCTCCTTGCGGTGGCCTTGTTCTGC
>NZ_CAUVXO010000506.1:0-1381 GCF_963555865.1 Protofrankia sp. Cr1 | reverse complement strand
TTCCTGGCGGCGCTGTGGTCGCCGCTCGATGGCGTCGCCGGAGCCGTCGTCAGCGTCGTTCCGGCGTTGACGATCGTTGTCGTGGCTGTCCTGGGTGCCTGGCTGTTGATGAACGCCCGCCAAGTCAGCCCGGATGAAGCCGGTGCGCTGGACCTCGTCCCGTTGGTGCTGGTCGCCCTGGCCGCAGCCGGTGGGGGTTGGTATCTGCAGTGGTCTACCACGTTGAGTCTGTCCGCGTCGGTCCGGACGGCGCTTGCGGCATTCGGATTGCTCGGGCTGCTGTTGTGGCCACTGTGGACATGGGTATCCGTGGTGAAACGGTGGCAGCCCCAGCTTGGCACTGCCGCTGTGGTGGTCGAGGAGCTCCGCAGGTTGGTCTGCCAGGTGGCGCTGTACGAATGGGTGCTCGCCGACAGCCGGCGGGAGGCGCACGACATCACCAACGCACTGACCGGCGCGCTGCTCGACATGCAGACGAAGCTGACCGATCACGCCATGCTACTGCGCGACCATCCCATCGGGGACCAGCCGGGAGGGGTGCCCGGCATCGACGTCGAGGTCGCCACCCTGCTGCGTGACCAGCGAGGTGAGATCGCCAGAGTCGTCCAGGAGGATCTGGTCGATCTGATCCAGACTGTGCTCCGGCGCTGTTGGAAGGATCTTGAACGGGGTGCGCCGGACGCGTTGGTGAACTACGTGTCCGCCGAGTCCGGGCAGTTACTGGAGGTCTACGCCGAACATCTGGCCCGCCGGGGTGTGCATGAGGCTCCGCCGTTCGCCCGCTCGGGCGAGCGGCGCGCGGTGCTCGTCGATGCGGTGTGGACCGAATCGCACCGGGTCGCCGAGGTGCTGCGGGCCACCAAGCTGGATCCGGGCATCCAGCAGTTGTGCGGGCCGGAGGAGCTGAGTTATCTCGACGTCTCTCCGGACCGCGCGGATCTGATCCGTTTCGCGCCGCGGGCGGCCAAGGCGCTGTTCGCCCGTGGCCTCACCCGCCCGGGGCCGGTTGGTGGTCCTGGGATTCCACATCCCGGTGCCGATCTAGTCTGGACAGCCGGTGGCCAGGTCGCCGGCGTGCTGCGGCTGGTCCGGTTGCGCTCCGGTGTGGTCGAGACGCCAGTGGAGGGTCGGCTGTGACGCATCCCGATTGGAGGGCACCGGAGGCTTCGGACGGCCCACCGGAGGCATCGCCCGGCCCGGATGCCCCGTCCGGCTCGCCCGGCGGACGCCGGCCCGGCCGGGCCGAGTCGGCCGGGGCTGACGGCCGCGGCACCAACGGTTCGTCACCGGGTGGGTCCGGCGCCACCGGTGGCCCGTACAAGGAGTCGCCGCAGGGCCGCGCCGACGCGCTGACTGAACTCAGCTACATCACGACCTACGG
>NZ_CAUVXO010000505.1:0-3710 GCF_963555865.1 Protofrankia sp. Cr1 | reverse complement strand
GAGAACTCTAGTCCAAGTCGCTTCCACCGTCCGGCCGGAACAGCGATAAGCAGCGCGAGCTATCGCCGCTTCAAGAAAAACGGGAGAGCACGTGAAGCAGAACCAATGGATTGCGCGGGCGGTAGCCGGCCTGGTCGCCGGGGCCGGAATGGCGGCCGCAAGCGTCGCCGGCGCCAGCCCGGCAGCCGCCGACCACACCGGAAACGGCGAGGACTGGGGTCAGTACTGGAACGTCGTAGGCAACTGCAATCATTGCGTCACTTCCGGCTCGCAGGTCTGGGCCGTCCAGAACAATCTTGTTATCGGAGGAGTCCTGCCCAGCAGCGGCATAGACGGCCAGTACGGCCCCCAGACCGAACAGGCGATCCGCGACTGGCAGAAAGCGAACGGGCTCACTGTCGACGGCGTAGCCGGCTGGCAGGTCTACCACTCGATGTTCAGCGGACGCGACACCCCGTCGCCTTCCGACGACGAGCCCACCTATTACCCCCGCCTTTACTATATCGGCAGCTACGACGGTGGATTCGGCGGTCAGTGGCGTTACCGCCAGGTCGGCAAGACCAACATCGAGCATGATTATGCTTACACCACCTATTCCCCCACGGGTTGGAGAATCCGAGGCGTAAACGGGTCCTACAAAGCGGTCGGCCAGCAATACTAGCCGTTCCGCCGGGTCGGTAGTTTTTCCGTGGTCTATTTTCCACATACTTGCCGCCGACCCGGTCGGGTGTGGCGAGAAGTCCGCGAACGAAGGACATGCCATGACCCGATTCCGCCGGCTCGCGATTTTTGGCACGGCGCTCGCCGCTGTCGGCGGTTGCGCGGCCATCTCCCTCGTCTCTCCGGTTTCGGCTGCATCACAGATCGGGCCGCGCCCAAACCCCGTCGCTGAAAGCGTGCCAGTCCCGCAAGGTGACGTGGCGGCCCTTGCGGTCGGTACGGCGGACGGTGTGGACATCCTCGTACCAGCCGATCCCGCAACAGGTGGTTGGCGCGTGCTGACGAGCCTGTACGTCCAGGGATGGGACACACCGCAGTGGACGGAGTTCCACTGTCTCACCGGCGATGGCCGGTACATGGCGGTCACCTTCGCACCAGTCGCTGTCGTCAACGACGAGAAGCTGCGTAATCAGGGAGCGTTTGCCGCCATCGTCGACTTACATGACGGATCGCGGTGGATCGCGCCCCAGCGTGTTGCAATGAAATACCATACGCCCGGGTGCGGTACCGGCACCGAAGTGGTGTTCAGCCGAAACACCGGTACCGACGGTGAAACGACCGAGCTGATACGGGTCGATGCCGCCCGGCGACAGATCCAGGATATTCGCAGTGTCCATGGACAGATAGCGTCCGCTGTGCCCACTGGGCAAGATATTACAGCCGCATTGGGAAGATCACTCATCACCGTCGATGCAGCTGGCGGAACCAAAGAGCTGGCGATGGCTCCCGGCCCTGTCTATCATCTCCGTCCAACCGGTCGAGACGGTGTCGACTTTCTCACCGTCGCGGGACCTTCTACAGCCACGGCCTTCACACGCCACGCCGACGGAAGAGTGACCGAACTGGCCGAGGGGCCGTTACAGAACATGTCCCTTCGGCAGGGGCGGGGGGGAGCCAACCATCTGGTCGGCGCACCGACCAGGGTGGCCGCTGGACCCGACACGATCGATGTCGTGACCACACCGGCCCAGCCAGTCGACCTCTCACTGGACGGCGGCCTGGTCATCGAGCGACAGGCGGTATCGGGCATCACAGCTCCAACGGGTACGGACGACGGGATTGCGATCACGCAACGACGGCGGACGCAGTCTCAAGGAACGGTCGCCCATGTAACGCCCTCCGCTACCAGGACGCCACCGGTTCAGAGCGAGCCGGCAAGGACGGGCACTGTGGTTCCCGCATCCATGACCATGACCGGGATGCCAGTGATGGTTCCGGCGGCGTCGATCGCGTCCGGCGCAGGGTCACCATGCCCGATCGCACCCCTCGACCCGAACACGCAGATCATCCAGCCCTCGCCCAAGCAGGTCGAATGGGCGGCCGGTCGTGCCGTCCGCAAGGAGTTGACCAACACCAGACCGGCCAACTGGCAGAAACACGGGTTGTCCCAGTACACCCCACAATCACTGATCACAGTCCCGGCGCTAGCCGGTGCCGACCCGGGCAAACACATTCCCGTGCAGATCCTGGAAGGTGTACTCGCTCAGGAGACGAACTTCAGTCAAGCAAGCTGGCACGCGCTGCCCGGTGTCGCCGGTGATCCGATCATCGCGAACTACTACGGGACGACCTACGGCTCCGACGGCCTGATAGCCGGAGCGGACCCGGCCAAGGCCGACTGCGGGTACGGGATCGCCCAGATAACTCAGCACATGAAGACCGGCGACAGCTACTGGACGGATATGCAGAAGCGCGCGATCGCGACCGACTACGAGGTGAACATGGTCGCCGCGGTCAGGATCCTGACCGAGACCTGGAACCAGCTTCAAAGCCTCGGACTCGTCGCGAACAACGCAGACCCGACCAAGATCGAAAACTGGTATCTCGCGCTGTGGGGGTACAACACCGGCGTATACAGTCCCGGGACGGGAAACCCCTCCTGGGGGCTCGGCTGGACAAACAATCCCGCTCAGAACGACTACGATCCCAGCCGGCATGCCTTTCTCAGTGACTATGACGACGCAGCTCACCCCGGCCGGTGGCCATATCAGGAGAAGGTGCTGGGCTGGGCACAGCACGCCCAACTCGACCTCGTCAACGGCGGTCCCAAATACACCGCCTCGGCACCGCTTTCCCTGCCGGCCGACTACTTCCTGTTCTGCGACACCTCCAACACCTGCGACCGGAACAGTACCTCAACCGGCTACTGTCTCAACACGGACCGGAAATACTGCTGGTGGCACAATGCGGTCTCCTGGGGACGGGTAGGTGATCTGAATGACGAAAACCCGTCTGCTTACAGCGCCGGGGCATCGGAACCCACGGTGGCCAACCCGTACCCGCCGTCCTGTTCGGCCGCTGACTCGCCGGTTGTCCAGACGCCTGGGACAAGCGCCTTACCCCTGGGCGCAGTCATCGTCGATGATTTGCCGGACTCATCGACAAACATCGCCGGCTGCGGGACGGTCACATCGTCGGGCAGCTTCGGTCTGTCCTTCGGTAGAGACAGCGCGGGACGCCCCGTCAGCGCCATCGACACCCACCAGGCTGGCATCGGGTATCTCGGGCACTCCTATTTCGCCCATACCGTGGCTGACAGCCGAGGTTCCTTCATCCGTGTCACCGGCAGATGGACACCACCAGCCGGCCAAACAGGTTGGCGTCGTATCTGGATTCACATTCCAAACAACGGTGCCGACACCGCGCAAGCCGACTATCGGATCTACACGGGCACGAAGACATACCACCGGGTCGTCAACCAGCGATGGAACAAGAACACCTGGTTCGACCTCGGTTCGTTCCAGCTGAGCGCAGGCGCATACGTGTCCCTGTCCAACGTCACCACGAACGACTGGGATGGACACGCCGTCGACATCTCATGGGATGCCGTCGCGTTCACACCGTCATCCAAACCGGCGGTCAGCTATGTGGCTTTCGGCGACTCCTATCAGGCGGGGGAAGGCGTCGAGCCCTACTATTCGAACTCCGATCAGGGCGCGAAAGGAGGCCTGCACATCGCCTGCCACCGTAGCCCGCAGGCATACCCGAAC
>NZ_CAUVXO010000504.1:0-3713 GCF_963555865.1 Protofrankia sp. Cr1 | reverse complement strand
GCTATATATGTCCACAATCGGCTACGTAGTGCATCAGGCAGTGCATCAGGGTGTGTGCCCCAACCGCCGACCGCAGGGAGATCCCAGGACGATGACCACCACCTGCAGCCTCGTCGCCAGGCTGGTGTCATGAGCGCGGGAAACCGCGCCCTTCGGATCTGGCGGCGAGGTGACGTTTCCCCGGAGGAGATCCCCGGTGCTCCGGAGGGCGCTCTGGTGGATAGCGCCCGGATGCTGGAAGGCTGCGGCCGGGTGGCCGGCGGCCTGATCCCCCAGGGGCATCCGTCGGGCGGGCCCTTCGGCAAGCGTGTCGTGTGGGGGGAAGGCATCTGGCCGGCGGAGATGATCCCGGTGCGCGACACGATCAAACTGAAACACGACTTCATCCGCTCCATCGTCATGGAGCCGCCGGTGCGGTTTGTCGTGCACAGTCCGGCCGGTCCTGTCTCCGGGCGGGTCAGCCAACCGGGGGTTCGCGGCGGACTGCTGCGCGCCCTCACCACCGACCTGAGCAAGCGGGCCTCCGCCGTGCGGATCGAGGCCGACGGCCGGTTGTGGTGGGTGCGCGGCGTTGGTCCGGTCGGCGCCCGTATCGAGCGCGCTGGTGGCGAGCGCATCTTCTTCACCCGTCGGCTGCATGGCGTCTTCACCGCCCACGCCGATGACCTGGACATCAGCGTGGCTCTACTGGCCTTCACGGCGATCCCCAGCTCTGCCTACCACCCGGTCTTCGGGTTTTGATGCGCTGGGCCGGGGCGTAACAGCGCGAGGGGGACTGCAATGTCCGTCGAGGAAACCAGCCGAGCGGGCCAGCGCGGCCACGACGGCTACGGTACGCAGTCCATTGCCCAAACAGCGGACACCGCCCTGGGCCGCGCCACTTGGCGGCTCTCGGGCAGCTGATCCATCCGGGCACGGTCGAGAACGAACTAAGACCGGATCTTGTCGCTCTCACCACGGCTGGCATCGTCGACGACGGGGATGTCACCCTGGCCGCGGTCGAGATGGTCCGGGCCTGGGCGGTACCGGATTTGCTGGTGCACGTCGAGACCAACGCGCCGACCGGCATCCTCAGCCATGGTGTGGCGATCCGGGGTCGCATCGCCTGGACGGTGGAGGCTTGGCCGGGCAGTGACATCGTCGAGCACGCTCCGCTGGAGCCGGCCTTGTTGGTTCCGGCCATCGCTCGGATGGTCGACCTTCGGTTGCCGCCAGTCGCCGCGTCCGGCGGTGTGGCCGCCCGTTCCCCGGCTTCTGTCCCGATGGCCTTCGTCGATCGGGCGTTCACGGCGGTAGACGCGGTGGGGGTCGCTGACCGGTCCGAGGCCATCGCGATCATCCGTGCAGCCGGCCGTAGGCATCAGCCGCCGATCCGGGAGGCCGATATCACCCAGCTGGCCGCGGTGTTGTCCGGCTACAAGCTCTCCTGGCGGGTGACGGTCAGTTGGGATGGTGGGCCGGCTGGACAGCGAGCGGCCCCCGGCGATGTGCAGTTGCGGTCGTTGGTCGTCATTGATGCCGGTCCGGCCGGGTTCTGGCGGCGGGAGGCACCGGCCGAGCCGCTGTGCGCCGAGGACATCGACTCTCAGACAGTGGTCCGGCTGGTGCCGGTCAGCGCCAAGGAGGTGTGGGCCGGGCTGGTCGAGCTGTTGCCGGCATTGTCCGGGGAGCCGGAGTCAGGGCGGCCATCCGACCGCGGCCATCACCTTTGATCAAAATTGCTTGTATAGAGCCACGATCAGGGGATGGTCGTGGCCGCCGGCGGCAGGGTCGCCCGGGCGTAGTCGGCCAGCTCGCCGGTGCCCGGGTGGCCGGTGGCCGTAAGCTCCTGCTGCAGCACCTGAAGATCATGCCGGGCCAGCTGGGACGACAGCCTGGCGGCTTGGTCGACTACCTCCCGGCCGAGTTCCAGTCCGGCCTCGGGGTTGCCGGCGCGGGTGTGGGCGATGCCGAAGCGGGCGAGGTATTCGACCTGGTCCCGTGGCAGGCTGGCGTCGACGCTGGCGATGACCTGTTCGAAATGGGGTATTGCGGCTGCGGGATTACCGCTGGACAGCAGTGCTTCACTGGCCCAGAAGGCGATGACCGACGGTCCGATCCAGTAGACGTAAGCAGGATCTTCCGCGGGCCGGCGCTGCTCGATCAGCCCGTAGGCCTCATCGATGGCGGCGTGCGCCGCGCCGCGGTTCCCGGCCCGTCCGTGGGCTTGGGCGAGGGCCCCGGCGTTGGCGGCGGCTTCGGTGGCGGTCATGGTGCCGCGGGCACCGGCTCGGGCCGCGCGGAGCATGCCGACGGCGTGGACGGGATTGCCGTACCAGGTGGCCTGCTCCGCCATGTTGCGGATGATGTTGGCGCCAAGGGCTGGTTGGCCAGCCTCGTGGGCGGCGCGTAGGCCGAGTGCCCAGTAGCGTTGTGCCGCCTCATGGCGGCCGGAGTCAAAGGCTGCAAAGCCGGTCAGGCGGGCGAGTTCCGCGGCTGATGCGTGGAGGGCCGCCCCGTGGCCCTCGTTGTACGAACTGTGCTTCAGCAGCCGGATGACGAGCTTGAGTTCCTCGCTGGCCACACCATAGATGGCGTTGCCGCCCAAGGCGTCATCCATCCGACGTAGGGCATCGAGTCGGCTTCCGAGGTCGGTGATGATCGTGTTGTCGATCCGCCGGCCGCTGAGCGCGGCACCGATGCGGGCTGGGTCGGCGATGAGCCACTCCTGGATGACGGCCGCGAGGGCAACCCCAGAGACGCCGAGCAGCGTGCGGCGTTGCATGAGCACGATCAGTTCCTCCCAGCCGTATGCCATTCCGTCTTTCGCCCACAGTGGGTCAAGACTGGCGGTGGTCGTTGTTGTAGTAGTCGAAGAACTCGCGACACCAGGCGCGGGCGGTGTCGACGCTATCCAAGGTCCTGGGATAACCGGGCCGGTATTTGAGGGTTTTGAACTGGGACTCAGAGTAGGGGCTATCGTTCGAGGTTCTCGGCCTGGAGTGGGACTGGACTTTTCCCAGGTCGGCGAACAGGAACGTCACGGGTTTGGAGGTCATGGAGCTGCCGCGGTCGGCATACACCGTCAGCTGCCTCCGGCGTATTCCTTGTTTGCGGCAGCCCTCATCACTTGCTGGCCTCCCGCACTCTCTCGTGCCAGTATGTCCCATTGAAGCTGAACGGGCACAGTTCGTCGCACCGCCTGGCGCGGGCCTGGGCCAAGGAGGGGAGATCAGCGCGTGGCCGATGGCACGCCGTCCGTCACAGTTGACTATGACGCGCTCCATACCTTTGCCTCAACGGTCAACCATCAGGCAGAGACCGCGGCCGGTGTCGTCCAGAGGCTGGGGACCGTTGACGGAACCAAGGACCCGGCGGTTGATGCGGCCCTTGGCCGCTTTCATCCAGCCTGGCGTCAGCAGATCCAACTGCTAGGCCAGGTCACGAGCGCTTTGGCGGAAGCCATCGAACTTGCCGCAGCCGGGTACCAGGGGCTCGATGAGGCGCTCGCTGACGCTGCGCCGGTGCCCGGCGGTCCGCCGTGAGCCTGTTCGGTCATGACGATCCCTTGGACGGACTCCCCAGACCGACTGGTGATCCGTTTGAGGTGCGCCGTCTGGCTGAGCAGTACCTCAGCGCGGCTCGGGGGTTGGCGGATGCCGCCAGCCTGCTGCGGCAGGGTGTCGCGGGCACGGTCGGCGGGGCGTGGATTGGTGAGGCGGCTACCAGCACGG
>NZ_CAUVXO010000503.1:0-3718 GCF_963555865.1 Protofrankia sp. Cr1 | reverse complement strand
CTGCCAACGGTGTTCCGATACGATGGCAACATCAGCCGCCAGATTCACATCCCGAACAGGACGACGGACCCTGTTCAATCGCGGGGAACAGCGGAAATCCTGGCTCGAAGAACTATCAGAAAACTGATAGGAGTCAGGAATACGGCAGCCAGCGGACGCTTTCGTCCGCATAGCGCAGGCTCGCCAGGCGGACGGCGAACTGCGCTGCCACCCGCGGATTGCTCGCAAGAATCGGCACAACGCTGGTCACCAGCTTCAGTTCCCGCAGGGCCCGCAGGACCTCAAATCCCGACCAACGCGTCACATCGAAGCCGTACTCCGACGCAAGCACCGCGTGCTGTTCCGGCGGGTAACCGAAGCGCAGCTGCCCGACAGCCACCGGGATCAGGTCCCATTCGGTGGGTCCGTAGCAGGTGGAATCGAAGTCGCACATGACCACCCGTCCGTCGTGGCATCTGATCAGGTTGCCGAGATGGGCGTCGCCGTGGACGATACCCGCCGGGAGGTCGTACGTGACACCCTCGAGGGCGGCTTGGAGCCGGTCGGCCATCCGCCAGAGAAACGCGAGGTCAGCGTCGGTGAGGCCCTCCGCATCGGCAAGACGCCTGCGAACGTCGTCCAGCGGGTCCCATGGGGGTAACGCGGTGTCGGGTTGTGGTAGCGCGTGGATCCGCTGTAGAACTACAGCAAGATCGGACGCGGCCGGAGGGTCGCCGTTCACCACCCGTTCACCCGTGGTAGAGGCACGTGAAGCCGATACGTGCGCTGTCGAGCCGAGTGCTGAGGCGCCGAGTGCTGAGGCGCCGAGTGCTGAGGCGCCGTGTGTGATGGCGGCGTGTGTGGTTGGCCCTCGAACGCCCGGCAGGGGCTGGTTCTCCTGAAAGTGGCGACCGGGCGGCTCGACCAGTCGCGGCTCGGCCTGAGCGTCGATCCACAATGTGGCCACGACGCTACCGAGGAGCAGCGGTGCCGGCAGACCCGGCGCAAGGCGCACCGCCGGCACTTCGTGTCGAGCCAGCCAGCGAGCGACTTGGACAACCTTGTGCGCGCGGTGCGCCATCGCCTGCGACCCGCAGATCCGGATGACCAGCCTGGCCCGCGGCAACCGGAACACCGCGTTGGCGGTAATCTTGATGACCTCGGCATCCCGGTCGTCCAACCCGACCGCCGTGCACATCTCGCGGAGAACCGACCATGCGTTCGCCACGGTAAAGCGACCATCGCACCCCGTGACTGCCATCCGACATCGCTCCGATCCTCATTCAACCCGGAGCGTCGTCAGGCCAGTTCCTCCGAACGTACCCACCTCGCTCCGCGCCCTTCCGTGTCCTCATGACACACGGTCAGTGCTGCTGGTTCGTCATGCACGTTCAGCGACGGGCTCCGCCGCTGGCCGATATCCACGGCTCTGAACGTCTACGGCCCTGACACGTCTACGGCCCTGACGTCCATGACGATGCCTTTTCGCCCTCCCGCTGCCAGTCGCGTACGAACGCCGCCAGCTCCCGCACGGCGCGGACATCACCGTGTGTTCGGGTTATCGCCAGCAACTCATCGGCCCGATTCGACGCCGACGCCACCGTGCGTCCCCAGGAGATAGTGATCGCCTCGGTGGCGAGCGCGCAAACCCGGTCAAGCTCGAGCCGTCCCTGGCGGACCAGGGCCAATGCAAGATCCAGCCTGATCACCGAACGGAAACCCGGGGTGTTCATCGCGTCAAGCCGGGGCATGGCGATCTGTGCATGTTCCTCTGCGGCACGGGGCCGGCCAAGCAGGCACAACGCCGTGGTCGCGTTGTAGGAGACCTCCACCGGATGGAAGGTGTCAAAGCCCGGACCGGGAGATCCCCATTGTTCCACGGGAATCATGTCAGCAAGATCGTAGGCAGTATCCAGCGCCAGTGCGGCGCCACGGACGTCGCCGAGGGCCGCGAGTGCGCGGGCCTCCTGACAGACCAGGCGCGCCCGTACCGGACCGCCACTGACGTGGCGCAGCCCGTCCCGCGCGAGCTGCAGGGCAACCGCCGGACGCCCGCCGTAGAACTCGGCCACCGCCGCGATCTCACGGGCCGATCCCTGCAGCGGTCCGTCACCCGCCCACTGCCCGTCGGCGTATCCCTGGGCGGCCAGGGCTCGTGCTGCATCGGGCTCGCCCAGTTTGAACGCCGCATCAGCGTGCAGAACGGCAAGCCGACCAGCGATGATCCGCAACCGACGGGCGTCCGAGGCCTGCAGGGAACCGCGGGCCAGCCGGCCCAGACCGGAGCGTAGGCGAACGGCCTGTGTCGCCACCTGCGCGGGCACCGTGTACTCGTGCGCGCGCAGCAAAGCGGCCAACCGCTCCTCGGCATGTGCAAGCGCAACCTGAAACGGCGTTGCACCACGCCCATCCACCACGTCCGCAAGCTGCCCATCGGTGAGAAAAACGCCGACGACGGTTGCCCCTGCATAGAGGTGAAACTGCCGCCGATCGGGCAGCGCCGACGTCCCGGCGATCAACATCGTGGGGATGTCGCGACGGTCGGCCCCCGTTACGGCCGGGCCGGCTTCGCCCGGCGACGACATCGGGGCGGGCAGGACATAGGAGTCCGGATGATCGTCTGGGGGGGTGCGGGCGGCCGGAATCGACGCGGCCGGCATATCGGGCGGGCCTGGCTGGCCTACCTCCGCAGCCGCCGGCCAGAGACTGGCCGAGCAAGCTGACGGGGACAGTTCGTCAGCGTGGGACATGACTACGCGCTCCCTGTGTCCTGTCGGCAAGGCCACAATGTGGCACTTTCCGTACCGATATGATCTCGTTCAGCAGCAAGAATGTGACTCAAGGTAACGCATGCGAAGCGCATCGCGGGATGCGCCAAGGGGAGAGAGCACGCTCAGACCACGACAGGCACGGAGAGTTTGCGGGTTGGCTCACGACGACCTGGGTTACCCCCGGCGGTATCGCGCTCGCAACGCAACCGTTGGACCGAATTCTTCAGGCGCGGGCGACGCTCCCACGCAGACCGGAAAGCCAGGCCGCCGCGTTGCGGAAAGCATCGTCCGACGTGCTGGACCGCATGATCGGAGCCTGTCCATCCGCACTCGGTCAGCTGCCGAGAAATCGGACCTCAGCGCAGATACGGTGCAGCGCCGAACCCGCCGAACGCGCCGGCCAGTGCGGCGTCGACCTGACGGACCGCGCCAAGAACGGCCGCTACGTTCGGTAATGGGTCGAGATCGACTTCATGAGCGATCGGCAGAGTGAGCAACGCCGCATCGGAGAACGTGTCAGGAGGCCCGAGACAGGCCAGCCGGGTCGGTGAACTCATGCCCACGGCATCCCATCAAGGGTGGGTCTGATCGCGCGGGCCGGCGCAATCACCGCAGCGGGAGCGACCCGGACCGGATCAGCGCGTCTCACCTTGACGATCCTACGGCGTCGTGACGGACCGCATTGAAGGACCCCGATTCCAACCAGTCATCTACCGTCCGAATTATGATGAGCTGGACAGCCTAGCTCCCCGTATCGTCACGCAGCGCACGCGACACCCCCGACACGGTCCAGATTTCGCTGAAAGCTCGCCCGGGACACCGTTCACCTCTTACCCACCGTGGCGGTGCTGGGCTGTGTAGAGGTCCCACAGTCGGTAGAGGTCGTCGTCGGCCGTCCCCGTCCACACCCGGCCGACGACGTTCTCCACGTCGATCAGCCAGATGGTGTCGTCGTCCCACCATCGCGG
>NZ_CAUVXO010000502.1:921-4131 GCF_963555865.1 Protofrankia sp. Cr1 | reverse complement strand
GCGCATCCGCGCCCGCAGCTCGTCCTGCTCCACGCGTTGACTGGGCCTACTCATGACGACGCCCTACATCCCCTCCGGACCGGCTGGCCGATCTTCCGGCCGTCCCCGACGCGAACCATTTTCACAGTAATCGTTATGTAACGGGTCGAACGGTAAGGGATGATTCTTCATCCAGAGGGCCGCCCTTGGATGTGGTGGATGGCAAACGTGCGCGTCGAGCACGGTTCGTCTCCCCGGCCGAGCTAGGTCCGGCCGAGTAGGAGCGCAGCTTCCCAAGAAGCTGTGCTGTCGGTGGCGAGGCTGTGCAGGACGGCTGCGATCCCGGCGGTGCCCTCGATGAGGCCTGGTGGCCGCCCACCGGCGGGCTCCGTCATGTCGAGGCTGTGGAGGAGGTGGTCGATCAGGGCCGGCAGGTGAGCGCCGATGGGGTGGAAGCGGGCGTCGGCGGCGGCTCGGTGGACGGTGGAGACCAGGCCTGCCCAGCCGTGGCAGAGCATCGGGTCGATGAACCTGGTGAGTTGGGTGGGGTCGCCCAGGCAGGAGGCGAGAGCGGCCTCGGCGCGTTCCTGGCGAGTTGTGTCGGCCAGTGCGATGGCGGCGAGTTGCTGAGCGCGGGCAAGGCCGGGGGTGCCGTAACACGTGCGACGTGAGGTCACGCGGAGTGAGTGAGAGGTATGAGGGAGGGTCGACGTGGTCGACGAACCATCTCCGGGCTAGTGCTCACAGCCCGTCCCCACCCCGGCGTGGGCCGTGCATGCACTCCATGCGCGGGTTGCGAAGCCCGGGGGAAAGCCCAAGGGCCGGCGAACCATCCGCTGGTTACAGGCGAGGGGAAGGTCGGAAGGGTGAATAAGGTGAATCCTCGATGGAAACCTCGTCAGGCACAACGTCAGTGATGGAATGCTGCTCTGATGTACAGGGTCTGCCGTTGGAAAACGGCGATGGCGGCCGGGTGGTGTTGCCTGGCCGTGAGAGCACCATGGCCCCGGGGTAGAGAGGACACCCGAAACCGGCCGCATCTCACACGCGTGGAACACGGAAACCTCGTCACGGTCCGGGGGAGTTGACCTGCCCCCGGTAAGCCGACCGCAAGGGGGGCCGAATCCGTGGCGGGACAGGATGGCTTGAGAAGCGAACGGCGGCACGCCGAAAGGCAGCAGGAAGGCGGATGCACATGGCTGGACCCTCCACTCGGCCGCACCCGTACAACTGGCCGCATACCAGGCCCGGTGCCTGGGCCCGAAAGGGAGCTGACGCAAGCCGGGTGGCCCTTTGAATGAATCAATGCTTACGAACCACCGGAATCCGAGGGGCAAGTTAGACGCCATGGGCCAGGACGCGACCACCACCGCCGTCGACACGGCGTTTTTGGGCGCGCCCAAACCTGTGGTGAACGGACCCGAGGAGCCATTCGACTGGGACGCCACAGACTGGCGGGCCGAGGAGAAGAAGGTACGGCGGCTACGGCAGAGGATTTTCAAGGCGACGCAGGCAGGTGAGCTTAAAAGAGTTCGCAACCTACAGAAGCTCATGCTGCGCAGCCGAGCCAACACGCTGGTCAGCGTCCGGCAGGTGAGCCAGCGCAACACCGGCCGCCGCACCCCAGGCATCGACGGGCAGGTCGCCCTGACCTCCCAGGACCGGGCTCGGCTGGTGGGATATCTCCACCAACTGAAAGGTACCGGCCCGGCACTGCCAGTGCGACGGGTGCACATACCAAAAAAGGGCGGGAAAAAACGCCCACTAGGGATTCCTGTGATCGCCGACCGTGCCCAGCAGAATCGGGTACGCAACGCGCTGGAACCCGAGTGGGAAGCCCGGCTGGATGGCCGTCAGTACGGTTTTCGGCCGGGTCGCGGATGCCATGACGCGATCGAGATGATCTGGATATGCGCGTCCGGGAAGAACGCCCGGCGCGGCTGGGTCCTAGACGCGGACCTGGAGGCCGCATTCGACCGGCTCGACCACAACCACCTGCTGGACAGGATCGGCGGGTTCCCCGCGCGGGAACAGATCCGGGCCTGGCTGAGAGCAGGCGTGGTCGACAAAGGCCGGTACACCCCGACCCTGGAAGGAGCTCCCCAGGGCGGGGTTATCAGTCCGCTGCTGCTGAACATAGCACTCCAGGGCATCGAGGAAGCCGCCGGGACCAGGTATCGCACGAATAGGAGAATACAACTAGGAACCCCTGCCGTGGTCGTCTACGCAGACGACCTGGTGGCCTTGTGTCACAGCCGCGAGCAGGCCGACCTGGTCCAGGAGCGCCTCACAGAATGGCTGGCGCCGAAGGGGCTGCGTCTCAATCCGGCGAAGACCCGCATCGTCACCATTGAGGACGGGTTCGACTTCCTGTCCTTCAACGTCCGCAGATTCCACTCCAAGGACGGCCCGAAACTGCTGACCAGACCCAGCAAGGAGTCGCTGGTCAAGATCCGGCGGCGGCTGAAAGCCGAAATACGTGCGCTCCGCGGCCAGCCAGCGGCGGTCGTGGTCGACCGTCTCAACCCGATCATCCGGGGACAGGCGGCCTATTACCGTACCGGCGCGTCGAAAGCTGCCCTCAACGGCCTCGACAACTGGCTGTGGGACCAGCTTCACAGCTGGGCTCGCCGCCAGCACCGCCCGAAAAGCCGCCGGTGGGTCGCGCAGCGCTACTTCGGCCGGCACAATCCGTCCAGGAACGACAAGTGGGTCTTCGGCGACCCCAAAACGGGCGCCTACCTCCACAAGTACGCCTGGACACCGATCGTCCGGCATTACCCCGTCGCGGGCCGATCGTCTCCCGACGACCCCGCCCTGGCCGGGTACTGGGCCGAGCGGCGACAACGGCAGAACAACCGACACCCGCCGCTGGCCCCAGCCGTGGGACGCGCCCTGCGCGTTCAAAAAGGCCGATGCGCCTTGTGCGGGGAATTCCTGCTCCACACCAGCCGCCCGCCTGACTCCTCCACCCAATGGGAGACATGGTTTCGCGCCATTCGCTCCGTGATCGCCCACAAGACGATCACCGAACACGGCAAGGGCGGCCGGGCCGGCGATCGACACCGCCTCGTGCACGCCGACTGTCACCGCCGCAGGCGAAACAGTCGACACGGAGAGTGAAATGTAGAGCCTGCCCGTCCTAGCGGGCTGCTTGAGCCCGGTGCCGCGACGAGTGGCACGCCGGGTTCTGAGGGGGCTCCGGCGCAGCAATGCGCCGGGGCTACCCGA
>NZ_CAUVXO010000502.1:0-514 GCF_963555865.1 Protofrankia sp. Cr1 | reverse complement strand
CCAGGACGGGCGGAGCGGGCCGGGTTGGCGGGCTTCTCCCCGGTGCAGGTCGTCGAGCGTGACAATTTCCGGCCACCACGAACCTCCGCTGGCCTGGCGCACCCAGGTGTCCAGCCACTGGCAGATCCGCGTGATCGCCTCCGCATGCCCGTCGACCGTGATGCCGTCGCTGAGGGTGAGGGCCAGGAGGGCGAGCGGGCCGCAGATTCCGTGGGCGATCCCGTGGTTGCTGTGGCCGCCGACCGGGCCCGTCTGGTTGCGGTTCGGGCCGTGCGGGCACCACCAGCCGGGTAGGCCGTCGATCGGGTCGGTCAGGCGCACCAGATAGGTCAGGACGTCGCGGAGCAGGTCGAGATCGCCGATGCGGCGCAGGACGACGCCGAGTCCGGTCAGCCCGCGGATCAGGTCGTATTCGGCGAACCGCGGTCGCTGGCGGCTGTCGATGCGGCGGTGCGCCGCCTCCAGCCGTCGGCGTGTCAGCGTCGCGGTCCCCGCGGCGGCGGTCGCTGTCGCA
>NZ_CAUVXO010000501.1:0-3730 GCF_963555865.1 Protofrankia sp. Cr1 | reverse complement strand
GGCTCTCGGGCCCGCGATCTACTCCGCCGTGCTCGGGAGCTGCATCAACTCGCTGACGAGGTGCTCGATGCGGATGATGCGCTGCGCGCCGACGTCGGCGACGCGTTCCGGACCCTGCGTGCGGAGATGGTGCGCCGCGAGCTGGCGACGATCCCGATCGGCCGGCTACGAGACAGTACGGACGGTCGTCTCCGCCTGGGAGTTCTCGAACGCAGTGGCATTACGACTGTCCTGGAGGTCTGTGAGGCGCCGCCTGGTGCGCTGCAGACGATCGACGGTATCGGTGAACAGACCGCGAAACAGGTCCTCGGCGCCGCCCAGCAGATTGCGACCGCCATTGAGGAAAGCCTTGCGGTCCGCGTCGACCTCGACCCGGATAACCCGCGCAGCACTGCGCTGCTGGTAGCGCTACGCCGGTTCGACCAGGCTGACCGCGGCGGACTTGCGGCCGTACGCACACCCGCCGGCAAGCTCCGCGACGACCTACCGGACCTGCTCCGTGCGGCCCGCACCAGCCGCGGCAGGATCCGGATGCTCCTCGCCGGCAAGGAACGCCGCGACGAGGCACTCGTCGCCCTCGGACGGCTCCAGGAGCTCCTGATCGGCGTCGACGCGACGGACCTGCCCAACCAGCTTGCGCGGGCTGTCGAACTGGTCCGCCATTCAGCAGAACCCGACGGCGTCTGGGCCGACTTCGAGCGTCGGGCAGCCGAGTACTACGGCTTGCTCGGCGAGGTCGTCGATCTCAACCTCGACGTCGACGCGGTCGAGGGTTTCCTGCCCGCCGAGATCACTGCGCGTGTTCGCGAGCAGCGGCTCGACGACACCTTTCGCGAGGTGTCGCTGCGCGGCTACCAGTCCTTCGGGGCACGCTTCGCCCTTGTACAACGGCGAGTGATCATCGGGGATGAGATGGGTCTCGGCAAGACGATCCAGGCCATCGCGGCATTCGCCCATCTCAGGGCGACCGGCAAGACCCATTTCCTCGTCGTCTGCCCCGCGTCCGTACTGATCAACTGGCTTCGTGAGGTCCCGGCGCGGAGCATACTGCGAGCGCACCGGCTGCACGGCTCAGAGCGGGCTGCGAACCTGTCCGCCTGGGTACGACACGGCGACGTCGGGATCACCACCTTCGAGTCCCTGAAGGCGCTGGCGATCCCCGACGGCCTGGGAATCGCCATGCTCGTCGTGGACGAGGCCCATTACGTCAAGAACCCCGCCGCCCAGCGGTCGAAGGCCGTGCGCGTCCTCACCGAACGCGCCGAACGGGTACTCTTTTTGACTGGTACCCCGCTGCAGAACCGGGTCGAGGAATTCAAGAATCTTATCGACTATCTACAGCCACACCTGGTGCCGAGTCTCAACGGCTTGCACACCATCGGCTCACCGTCGCTCTTCCGTAAGCAGGTCGCGCCTGCCTACCTACGACGTAATACCGAGGACGTGCTTTCAGAACTACCCGACCTGGTGATGACCGATGAATGGGAGGAGTTCGGGCCCGAGGACTTCGCGGTCTACCGTCGGGCTGTCGCCGAGGGCAATCCGATGGCAATGCGCCAGGCTGCCTACCGCACCGGCGAGCGGTCTTCCTCGAGTAAGCTTCGCCGCCTTCTGGAGATCGTGGCGGAGTCCACCGACAATCGACGGAAGGTTGTCATTTTCTCCTACTTCCGCGGCGTGATCGACGTCGTGGTCCGTGCTCTCGCGGCGGCCGTCCCGGCTGCGACAGTTGTGGGGCCGCTCACCGGCTCCACACCACCGACCGACCGTCAGCGGATGGTCGATGAGTTCTCCGCCACCGCCGGCCCTGCGGTGCTGGTCAGCCAGATCGAGGCCGGCGGAGTCGGTCTGAACATCCAGGCAGGCTCGGTGGTCATCCTCTGCGAGCCGCAGGTCAAACCGGCGATGGAAGAACAAGCGGTCAAGCGCTGCCACCGCATGGGCCAGGTGCGCTCGGTCCAGGTGCACCGGATTCTCATCACCGACAGCGTCGACCAGCGCATGCTCGAGGTACTGGCGGAGAAGAAGCGGCTGTTCGACGCATACGCTCGCGACAGCGAGATCGGAGCCGACCCGGATGCGATCGACATTTCCGACGTCGACATGGCGCGCCACGTCGTCGAAACGGAGCAGATGAGGCTCGGGCTCGCAGACCTCGCCATGTGAAATGGGAAAGCGGGATTCAGTTCACAACCTACTCGCCGCCCGCCTCGAACCTATCAAGGCTGCATGACGCCGGGTTAACCGGCATGGTCATTCTGCACGCCAAGACCCGTTCCAGCCCCGGTCAGCCCACCACGTCGCCGCTACCACTTGACCAAACCCCGGCCAGCACCACTACACAGTCAGATCGCAACTCGTATCCGATCAGCGGCACGGTGTCACAGCCCTCAGGGGTCAGCACCACCGGCTTGCCGAGTGCGCGGCCGATCGCCCGCATGAACTGGCACAACACGTCCAGCCGATCCTGGCCCTGCAACTGCCGCAGATCAACATCGAAGTCGATCCGCTCGAGCACGTACGGTCGAAAGATCGCAAGAACGTCCGGTGCGAGCCAAACCTTCAACATCCCAGCCCGCCCATTTCGCCGATTCAGCATGTCCTCGACCCGGTGCGGCAACCGAACCACCCGCCCGTCCACCGAATACTCGTAAGCCCACCCCCGGGACCGGACAAGATCCACGACGGCCTGCCAGTCGGCGATCGTCGTGTCCGGCACATGCACGTCCGGCAGCGACCCATTCTCCTCCGGGTCAAACCATTCCCTGACGTCATCCCACAATAGATCAGGCACGTCCACATAGTGCCAGCACCCACCTCGACCCACACCCGGGTTCCTCTCTCGACAAGGCCAAGGGGACATCCCCGTGGGCGTCGCGGAACGGATTGGCGTCACCAAGAGCCGGGTCTCCCAGATCGAACGCGGCGAGGTCTCCACCGTCGAGGCTATCGCCCGCTACGTCCAGGCCCTCGGCGGCCACATCTAGATCTCTGCCGGCTTCGGCGACGACTTGTACATCCTGCGCGGCACCGACACCCACGTGGCATAACCGCAAGCCCCGAGTCGGGGGATCTCACGCCCGGCCGACGATCCAGGTTTTCTACCGAATGTTGAGACCACCGTCGCGTCGGCCATCAGACCCCACCCACCCGGCACGGCGAGCGGGAAACTCCCCTCCACCATCCAGCCTGTCGACGCTACCGAGATCATCCTATTGGAGCGTCGCTATAACCGTTTGAACCCGCCCTGCCTTGGGGTGTCTCCTGTGCTCGCTCGTCGCCGACGACAACGGATTTGTTCAGCTCACGCTCGCCGCGTACAACTGCGGCGAACAGTACGTAAAAACCGGAAGTAGCACTCCGCGGAATCGCGCCACCACCATGTGATCAGAACCGATCACGCTCGGATGAGGTCGAGGAAGGCGATGTTCCGGTTTGCCTCGATGAACTGGGACCGTCGCGCGATGGCTCCGTCCGAGATCTCGCCGGCGCCCTCATGCCCGAAGGTCGGTCAGCGGTCAGCGGTCAGCGATGGTCGCCACGGGCTGCCCGCAGACTCATGTCCCGCAGAATGGCCGCCATCGTCTCGCGGTCCACCTCGGTGGCGCTGTGTGGCGTGGAGTTCAGTAGTCCGAACAACGCATGCGCCCGCGCGCGGCTCTCCGCGACGCCGAGGCGGCAGTCGATCTGGCGCAGGACCGACGCCCATGTCTCGACGTAGGCGCGCTGC
>NZ_CAUVXO010000500.1:0-3731 GCF_963555865.1 Protofrankia sp. Cr1 | reverse complement strand
GTGCCGGGCTGCGTTGCGGAAGAACTTTGCGATCAATACTGCTTGGTTCACATGATAGGTATTGTTGGATTGGGTTTGTTGCGAAAAATGTTGATTCTTGGTTCCTCTGTCGATCCACAGCGATGTAGAGACAACCGATGTGGAGGGTGGTCGCGATCCGCTGGGTCGGCGGAGGATTCTAGGCTGTCAGGTGTTCCGCGAAGGTGTGCCTTCGTCGAGGAGGTGTTAGTTGATCTTTAGATCTGTGGGTGATGGCCGCCCGTATCCTGACCATGGCCTGAGTCAGCGGGAATGGGCCGCTATCCCACCGCGCCAGGTCCGGCTGGACCAACTGATCACAACGAAGCGGGTGCTCGCGCTTGACGTCCTCCTCGACGAGGACTCGACCTTCTATGGGGACCTGTTCCCGCATGTCGTGGAGTGGGACGACCGGCTCTACCTTGAGGATGGCCTTCATCGGGCCGTGCGTGCCGCGCTGCAGCAACGCAACTCCATCCACGCGCGGGTGCACGTGCTCCAGCACGGCCGGGCAGTGGACGCGGCCGGGTCCGTCGGCGCAGACACCGCGTTCGGTGGCACCGCATTCGGAGGGGCGGCGTTCAGTGGGGCGGCAGCCAGGGTTGCTCCGTGGTTGGGTGTCAGCCCCCGCTGATCAGATAGGTCGTGTAACGGTCTTGGTCAACCTTGCCGAAGATGTGCTCCGGGCAGTCGCGCGAGGGTCGGTAGGCAACGATCGGCCGCCAGACCGGCAGGCGGCCTACCTGGGTGAGGGCGCCGCCGGCGAGTTTGCGAGCGTCTGCCTGGGTGCGGTCCGGTTCGTTGCTCAGCTCGTACCATGACCCGCACCAGTGGATCTCCTTCGGGCGGCTCGTCCAGGCAGCGGTGTGGAAGAACCACAGCAGAAACATCTCACGGAACACCAGAGCGATGATCGTTATGATCAATAGCGCACGGACGAAGTTTCCAGCTCGGCCTGAAGCGAGAACGGGGCTCACGGGACGCGAACCCAGCAGCGCGATCGGTTGATCTTCAACGGTGCTCCACCGTGCTCCCGCCACCCGCCTCTGCGTACCTGTGCGGCCCAGCCGTGATCGCGTCTGTCTGCCGGTCTCGCCGGGGCCCGTCCACCCCGAACACACCATAGGGGTATTTAGCCCTCTTCCGCGGTAACCGGCGTTTCGACGCGCCATACTGTCCAGGCGGGCGCCCGGAATGGATGCCTAGAGCGCGCGGCGGGCGGCCACGAGCGCGGCGATGCCGGTGGTGATCGGTACCGACAGGACCAGGCCGATGGCACCGACCGCTGTCCGCACGACCTCCGCGGCGACCAGGTCGCCGGTGACGACGTCAAGGGCGGAGCGGTCCGCGAGGGTGAACAGCAGCAGCGAGGGCAGCGCCGCGCCTGCGTACGCCATCATGATCGTATAGATGGAGGATGCGATGTGGTCCCGTCCGATCCGCATGGCTGACCGGTAGAGCTCCGGCGGCGGCGCGTGCGGCGAGGCGTCGGCAAGTTCCCACACCGCCGACGCCTGGGTGACGGTCACGTCGTTGAGCAGGCCGAGGGAACCGATCACCAGGCCGGCGAGGATCAGTCCGGTCAGGCTCAGCCGGCCGTCGAACGCCTTCAAGGAGGCTGACTCGTCCGAGCCGAGCCCGGTCAGTGTGGTCAGCCGGATCGCCAGGTATCCGAGCACGCCGGTGAGGCCGAGGCCCGCCAGTGTGCCGAGCAGCGCGCACGAGGTGCGGGCGGACGGGCCGTGCGCGAGGTACAGCAGGACGAACAGCACCGCCGCCGCGCTGACCAGCGACACCGCCACCGGTGACCGTCCGTCGAGCAGCGCCGGCAGCAGGAAGAACACGAGCATCAGGTAGGTCAGGGCCATGCCGACCAGCGCGGCGAGCCCGCGCCAACGGGCGACCGCCACGACCACCAGGGCGAACACCAGCGCGAGGATGCCCAGCGGTCGGCCGCGCTGGAAGTCGCTGAGATAGTAGTCGACGCCGCCGCCGGGCGATGTGCTCCGGCCGAGCCGGACCTTGTCCCCGGCGCTGAAGGTCGGACCGGCCGGGTCGACGGACTGTTCCAGCGGTCGGGTCCGGCCGGCGTCCGGGCCACTGGTGATCAGGACCGTCAGCTCCAGACATGCGGTCGCCGATGCCGTCGTCTGCTGTCCGGCCGATGCCGATGCCGATGTCGGTGCCGATGTTGGTGCCGGTGCCGGTGCCGGTGCCGGTGCTGGTGGTGATGCCGCCTCGCTGACGGTTCCGCCGCCGCACGGACCGCGCTCCGCCCGTTCGATCGTCGCGTTCACCAGCGTGATGGGCGTGCCGTCGGGAGCACGGAACACGTCCGGGATGGGCCGATGGCCGGTACCAGGCCACAGCGCGCCCACGCCGACGGCTGTTGCGGCGAACAACGGTACGAGCAGGACGGCGAGGACGATCCGGCTACGGCGGCTGGCGGCCGCGGGGCGTCCGCCGCCGCCACCGTGGCCGTGGCCGTGACCGTGATCGTGATCGGCTTCGGCTGAACCGAGTCCGCGTCTGTTGGCGCTGTGAGCCCCCGGCACCGTCCGAGTGTGGTCCGCGATAGAGCATCACAACAAGGGGGAATCCGGATGTGTCGGAGCGGATCATCCTTGTCCGGTGAAATCCCGACACATCCGAATCATGGAACGACCGAATCATGGAACGACCGGAGCCTTCGGGCGGGCGAACAGAACCATGATCGCACGCCCGTTGGCCCCCCTGGGACGCAGCGCTAGGACGTGGTGCTAGGGCGTGGTGCTTCGGCGGCGACCGGAGCGCAGGGCGAAAGCGCCGAATCCGATCCCGGCGATCCCGACGACCAGGCCTGCGATACCCAGAGCGCGAGCTGTTCCGTCCGAGCTGTCGGTGCTCTGAGAGGCGGCCGGCATCGCCGTTGCGCTACTCGGCCCGGTGCCGCTCGTCCCGGTGCCGCTCGACGCGGTAGTAGTCGCCGCTGAGCCACCGTGCGCGTCCGTACTGTCGGTACTTGCGGCGGTGAGGGTCAGCGTGGGCGCCGGGTGCTCGGGCTCGGCCTGTCCAGGCTGGGCGATGTCGATCCATCGCACGACCTGGCCGTCGCTGTAGGTCTGCAGGGTCTTGAACGCGAGCGCGCCGGGCTTGTCCGGCAACGGCCCGGCCGAGATGACGAACTGTGCGAACTCGCCCGACTTGATGGCCGTGTCGCCGGACGAGGCAGTCCAGATGATCTCACTGACACCCTCGGAGATGGTGCCGTCATCCGTAGTGATCGGCTTGTCCAGTTTGACCTTCTTGACCTCGTAGGTCCAGCCAGGGAAGTTTTTGATCAATACCGACGCGATCGGGGCGTCGCTCGGGAACTGGACGTCGACCTTGGTCGTGGACGCGTCGTCGCGTTCGGTTGGAACCTGGAACATCAGCGTCGTGTACGCACCGGCGACGGCCGTCGGCGGTGCGACGGTGACGTGTGCCGATGCCGGCAGCGCGAAAGCGATCACGCCGCTGAGGGCGGCGCCGAGCACGGCGGCGCCACGGATTGTGCGAGACATGCTGATCATCTCGAATCGTCTCGAAGGAGATTGCTCGCGAAAGACGTGCTCTGGGCACGCGACATCGGTGGCAGGAGTATTCGGCAGGTTGCCGATGGTCACCATGGCGGCCACGGTGACGGTCACCGTGACCGCAGCCGGCCCGAGCCGTTGTTTTCCAGACCGTTGTCG
>NZ_CAUVXO010000499.1:0-3745 GCF_963555865.1 Protofrankia sp. Cr1 | reverse complement strand
GCTTTCGACATGCAATGATCCTCTATGGGCGGCCACCCGGTCATGCATTCCTCGGAGCCCACCGCCGCGGTCTTTCAGCTCGGCCCCACCAGTACCGTCATCCTGAATCTCCACGATCATGGCGTTGTCGACCGATAGCAGTCGAATGGTGATGTGGCTGGCGGCGGCATGCCGCAGCGCATTCCCGACCGCCTCGCTGATGATAAAGAAGGCGGTCTCCTCCACCTTCTCGGGCCACTGGCCCGAACGTGCTTCAATGATCAACGGTATCGGCGACTTCTCGGCGAGGGTGTCGAGCGCCTGCGCCAATCCGTGCATACGGAGTGTCGACGGATACACTCCCTGGGTCACCTCCCGTAGATCCAGGACGGCGTCTTGCACCATGGTATCGAGCTCATGTAACCATTCACGCTCGTTCCCGGTAGCCGCGGTGCGCCTTTGCCCGATTACAATCTTGATTGCGGAAAGGCGATGCTGTGGCCCGTCGTGCAGTTCCGCGCCGATCGTCTTTCGGGTCTGCATCTCGACGTCGACAATACCCTGAAGGTGAGCCCGGTTCTCCACTTGCAGAAGGAGCTGGGCGTTGCGGATGGCGAGCTCGGCGGCTCCCACGAGGGCGTCTAATTTCTCGCGTTGTCGAATATGCTGACTCAGATACGGATCATGTGTGATGGCCGCGAGCGGAGCCGTCGAATCACCGATGTAGGTGATCGCCCGGCTGGTGTCGTCGAGGGGAAGCGGTGCCGGAGCCCCATGAAAATCCACGTAATCGCCCGAGTCTGCGCGTCGATAGTGAAGTGTCAGCGTGGGGTCGACGAGCGCATCGGCGAGCCCGTCGCGTAACCAGCCGTTGTCGTCGGATCCCGCCTGTAGACGACCCAGCAGAATCGATACCTGGCGGTGGCCTATCTGCATCCGCACCGAATTGGTTACAACAGCCAGGCCGAGCATCAGCAGCGCGATCGCGTATGCGACCAACAGTCCACCGACAACGGAAATCGGCGCGTGCGCGAGCTGGGCCAACGATAGGCAGACCAGGACGATGCCGATCATCGCCACTGCAGGCCAGAACAACCCACGCGCATGGCGTAGCGCGGGCGACTCGGTACGCCAACGCTGAACAACCAGGACAACAATGATCGCGATGACGATGACCGCCAGAACGCTGCCGATCGGCGCCCAGACGGAGATTGTCGCGGTGGGTCTGCCCCAGCCCTGGGGTTCCAATGGTCGTTCCGAAATGATCCGCATACCTTGTGTGAAGACAGCGACCCCGTAGCCGACGCTCACGGCCGTTCGCTCGAGTCGGCTCGTGAGGTGACCGTCGGGGGAGGCCAGCAGCACATGGGCGAGTACCACTGCATTGAGATAGAAGAGGCAAAACCCGATCTTGAACAGTACGGTGTTGTGGCTCCACTGCAGGTCCCCCAGATACCACGTGAATCCGACCGCCCACAACAGCCCGCCCATCCGGGCGACCTCGGGCTGTCGTACCCAGACGTACAAGCCAAGAGCTAGAAACACCACGCCCACGGGCTGGATCAGCGGGTCCACCCACCCGGGGAACGGGCTGCCGGTGCGAGGTAAGCGTACTGCGAACGTCGCGAACGCGGCTCCTGCCGCCCCGGCGACCACCGGGCCGACGACCCCGGCAGGCCGCCCCGACCAGACCGGAACGCCGGTTCCGTCGCGAGGGGAGAAGGCCATGTCTCTTGATAAGGTCCCGTCACCCAGGTGTCCAGCGATCTCCCGCGGCGACCCTCGATTCCATGGAAAACCCCTGGGGCAACCGGCGGATTACCAGGTAGGAACCATAGAGGACGGTTGGTACCGTGATCACGGTCAGATGTTGATGTCAACCGGACGTTGATGTCAACGCTGGTCACGGCACCGGTGGCGGCCCGACCCGTCGTGGCCGCCAGCACCATGGTACGAGCAGTACCCGCGGCGAATGGCTGCTTCTGCAAGTGGAGGAAGCGCCCGAGACCGGCATCGTACTCGTCCGTAACGGATCTTGACGTTCTACCTGCTGCCTTTGCAGTAACTGCAAGTGCGGGAGCCGTCCTCCTCAACGTCGCCGTGAGATCATCGCCCCGTGACCGCACCCGCCCTCATCCTCTGGGACGTCGACCACACCCTCCTTGAGATCAAGGGCGTCAGCCGGGAGATCTACGCCCGCGCCTTCCACCTCGTGACCGGCCGGCCCATGGAGCAGTTGGCCGACATGACCGGCCGCACCGAGCGAGCCATCATTATCGAGACCTTGCGGCTCGGCGGGATCACCGACCCGGAGCCCCTGATGCCGGCCTTCTACGAAGCCTTGGGCGAAGCCGCCCAGCAGCTCCAGGACCGAATGCGTGAGTCTGGCCGTGCACTGCCCGGCGCCAGGCAAGCCATCACGGCACTGGTAGCCGGAGGGATCGTGCAGTCTGTCGTAACCGGCAACCTGCGCTCCATCGCCCGGACCAAGCTGGCCGCCTTCGGGCTAACGGATCACCTCGATCTGGAGGTGGGCGGCTACGGCGACGACGACAGCGACCGGGCAGTGCTCGTGCGCCTCGCGGTCAAGCGGTCCGAGACCGCCCACGGCGTGACCTTCCCGCCGGAGCGGGTAGTTGTCCTCGGGGATACCCCACACGATGTGAAGGGCGCCCACGATGCTGGCGTGCGCGCGGTGGGCGTCGCCACCGGCAGCAGCACCGCCCGTGAGCTGGAAGCCACCGGCGCCGACGCCGTGCTTCCACGGCTCACCGACATCACCGCGCTGCGTACGGCGGTCTTCGGCTAACCGCCCAGGCCAGTCGTAGCGAGGCGAAGTCTCTCCCCGAAGTCGCGGGCGGCGTCCAGGCTGCGCAAGCAGCCGTCTCGGTTGCCAACTCCGGGGGCCGCTTTAGACATCAAGGCCGGGTCTGGTTGGATAGGGGCCGGCGCGGAGGTGTCGACGCGAGGGGTTACTGCCGGACGATTTTCCCGGCGACCTGGAGGGTCACGTTCTGCTCGACTACCGGGTCTGGTGTCCCGTTCAATTGCATGATCGTGATCCAACTCTCTACGCGGCCGGACATGATGGAGATCATGTCGAACGTCCAGGTAACGTGGTTGCCGTTGGCGGCGGTCACAGTGACGCCAATGCGTACCGCTATTGTGGCCCCGGCTGGCGTGGTCATACTGTACGCCGAGTCGAGTGTGGCATTCATACCGCCAGCTGACATTGCCTTCTGGAACCCTGGGAAGAAGAGCAGGCCAAGGCATCTGGGTGCCTGCACGTGGCCGAAGAAGGTCCTGTCGCGGATCACCTCGGCCGCTGGGACGATGTACGCATGCGATTCGAGAATGGTCAGTTCGTCGGTGCTCTTGAGGGTCGGGCCGTCCGCCGAGTCGCTTTCGTGGCTTTGGACCTGGGCAACCGGCACTCCGAGGCAGGCCGCGAACTTGGCGTCTGAGTCCTGCGAGTCCGGCGGGCCGTCGGGGGCCGTGTCGCGCACGAGACCAACCGTTTCAATACCTTCGGTCAGCACGTAGTCACCAGCATGAAGGGTGCGCGGCGGTGCCGTTGGAGTTGACGATGCGGACGGCCGTGATGTCGGCACCGGCGATTCGGACGTTGGCGATGTGGGCGATGGTGGTACGGGTGGGACGGTAGTAGGGCGAACAACGTCACTGTTCGTAAAAATTCCCGGGGAATTTGTGAATACTGCTGTCACGGCTGCAGTAATGATCGCGCCGAGAAACGTGGTTAAAATCC
>NZ_CAUVXO010000498.1:3510-4114 GCF_963555865.1 Protofrankia sp. Cr1 | reverse complement strand
GCGAGGTGTGCTGCAACCAGCGTTCAGCGATCGTCCCGGCAGTCCGTGGTGGCGTGCGGTGAACGAGCGCATCCTCCGGGACGGCTGCGAGGCAGTGGCCCTGAGCGGGGATCTTCCCGGCCCGGCCTCGTCGCGGATGGTCGACCACTGGATGTCCTTCGCGGATTACCCGACCGCCCGGACCTGGTACCGGGCGCATAACGGAAGCGTGGTCGCCGCCTACCTTGAGCAGCGAGACCTGGCGGAGGCGGAGAACGCCGCTGAGCGGTTCTTCATGAACGTCGTGCTGTGCCGGGTGCTCTACGCCCATGCTCTCGTCGCCGCTCCCCGAATGTCACTCGGGTGGCTTCGTCCGCTCGCCCCGTTCCTCGGTGACCCGAGGCTCGGGATGACCGGGATCTTCTTGCAGCTGTCTCGCGTGCTGCCCGACGAGTACCCCCTCCGCAACAGCGTCCAGTCTTACCTCAGCGACGAGATCCGATTCGGCCGCCTTCTGGATTTCGGGGTGATCCTCCCGAGGTTGCAGCAGCTCTACGAGTGGTCAGCTCACGAGCTCGCCGCGCCGGGCCTGGTTGATTGTGTCCGCGACGGAGCCCTGACCTAC
>NZ_CAUVXO010000498.1:0-3155 GCF_963555865.1 Protofrankia sp. Cr1 | reverse complement strand
ACATGGTCATTTGAGGACCGGGGTGTCTGGCAGCCTTCAAAGTCGTTCATCCTCCAGGTGACCCGGCGAGCGCTCCCACCCGAACGACGCGACCGAGGCGAGCGGCTGACCACCCTGGCCTGATTCTTGGCCTCACGGTGACGCCCGGCGCCGACAACTGCTATGCGGCGCGATGCGACGCGCAAGACAGACCCGTATCGGAACAGCTCCAGATAACGATCGCGTTGGTCGTGCAGATCACGGTCCGGATCTCGCGGTCGAAGGCCAGGAACGGGACGAACTCCGCTATTTCTACAGGCCCGCGCCCACGCTATGGTCTTGTTCGGCGGCGGTCGGGAGCTGCTGGGTGGTAGCGGTGTACGGGGCGCCCGGTTGATCCGTAGGCAAGATCGAGTGCGACTAGGCCACGCCGTTGTAAGTCAGCGAGGTAGCGCTGGGCTGTTGGGCGGCTCATACCGAGCTGTTGGGCAATTTGGGTGGCGCTGACCGGCTGAGCTGCTGCGCTGACAGCATCGAGGATTTTCGCCATCGTCGGCGGTAGTTGGCTGGGTGGAGAGGAGTTGAGTGCGGTCGGAGCGCGCAGGAGGTTGTAAAGGGCGTCGACGGTTTCCTGGTCAGCCTGGTCGGAGCTCTCGAGCTGCTCGCGCCACCGGCGGTAGGCCCGAAGTTGATCACGTAATTGTCCGACTCCGAACGGTTTAACAAGGTAGTATACGGCGCCGAGGTGCATCGCTGTCCGTACGGCGTGGAGGTCGCGGGCTGCGGTGACGACGATACAGTCGGGAACCCTGCCGACTGTGGCTTTCAGAGTGCGCAACAGGGACAGGCCATCCTCGTCGGGTAGGTGGATGTCGAGGAGGAGTAGCTCGGGCTGGAAGTCGCGAATCGCGGTGCGTGCCTCGGCCGCGCTGTGTGCTTCTCCGACGCAGTGAAAGCCTGGGACCTGTTCGACGATGGCCGCGTGAATGCTGGCGACCCGGTAGTCGTCGTCGATGACGAGGATGGGAATCACCGTGAGTTCTCCCGTGTGCTGAGGCCTGGCGTTGAGGTGGTTGAATCGGGGATGGGTAATCGGACTTCAAACCGGGCGCCTGGCCCTGGGGATACGGTGACGGAGCCGCCGGTACGGTGTACGAGCCGATGTATCAGGGCGAGCCCAAGGCCACGGCGTATCTCCCCGCGGGGGGTTTTGGTGGAGTAGCCGTCCTGGAAGATTTCCTCGATCGTGTCGGGTACGACGCCGGGTCCGGTATCGGTGACCCTGATGAACACCTCGCCGTCATCGTCGCTGATATGTACGCCGACTTGCCGGGGGCCGGGTTCACCCGCGACCGCGTCGACCGCGTTGTTGATCAGATTTCCAATGATCGTTATTAGTACTTGAGGATCCATGGCGGGCTGGTCTAGGTGCGATGTGTCATCGATGATCACCTGTACGTCCTGCTCGGCCGCGATCGTCACCTTGGCCGTGAGTAGCGCGGCTATCGATGGCGGCGCGATTCGGGCTCGCAGTTCCTCGCCTTGGCCAATGGTGGTTTGGGAGATCTCGGCCAGATAGCTCGCTGCCTCCTCCGGTTTGGAGAGTTCAAGCAGGCCTGCGATGACGTGCAGCCGGTTTGCGAACTCGTGTTCCTGGGCGCGGAGCGCCGCGGTGAGGCCGGTGACCGCGTGCAACTCACGGATCAGCGCCTCGAACTCGGTGCGGTCGCGTAGCGTGACTACGTACCCGACGTCACGCCCGGACAGTAGGACTGGCATTCGGTTGACTACAAGTAGGTATTCATCGGTGAGGGCGACCTGGTCGGCGCCCGAGATGTCGCCGGCGAGCATGTCGTGCAGCCGGCCGGGCGGCACCAACTCATCGAGGTGCTGCCCGGTTGCCGTGGATGTGATCCGCAGCAGCCGCCGAGCTTCGTTGTTGATCAGATTGACGCAACCGTTGGCATCGAAACCGAGCACACCCTCGCGGATGCCGTGCAGCATTGCCTCGCGCTCCTGCAGCAGCGATGCGATTTCCGACAGCTCCAGACCGAAGGTGATTCGCTTGATTGTCCGGGCAAGCGCCCACGAGGCAACCGTGCTGAGTGCGAGGATGAGGGCCGAATACAGGAGAATCAATAGGGCTTCGTGCCGCAGCCGGCTCGTCACGTTGCGTTCCAGGATGCCGACTGAGACCTCACCTATGGCGGCGCCGTCCGAGTCGAAGACAGGAGCCTTACCGTTGGCCGAGCGGCCCAGACTGCCGTGATCGATGCCGACGTGAGTACGCCCGTCCAGGGCGACCACGGGTTCTTCGAGCCGCTGCCCGATCAGTGCCGGGTTCGGGTGGGATAGACGGACACCTGCCCGGTCGGCGACCACAACATAGTCTGCGCCGGTGCTCCGCCCGATCTGGTTGGCCAGACCTTGGATGACGCGTTGGGGATCGGGGCGTAACACCGCTGCTCTGACGTCGGGGATCTGTGCCACCGTCGCGGCGATGTCGACGGCGCGCGTCTCGTACTGCCGATCGAGTGACCGGCGGGTGAGCTCGACGTAGAGCGCGCCGCCTAACGCGATCGTGACAACGAGGATGCCCAGCACGCCAATGAGGATCTGCGATGCCAGGGTGCGTGAGCGCCACATCGAGGTTCCTCCACTCTGTCGATCATGGAACGTGTTACGCCGGTTCCGGAAGAGGCGGCGCGGCATCCCACATGGTAAGTGGCGGCCGAGCAGAACGCACTGAACTCACCAGAAGGCGCTGCCGCTGAGCTTTGCGAGCAAAACGACGAGTAACGCGGGATAGCCACACAACCTTCTGAATTATTTCGCTCTCGTTTCCAGACTCCTACTGTCCTCCCACACAGCCGGTACGCCACCCACTGATCCGCGCCGGCGATGCTTTTTTCATAGTCAGGAAGGACCAGCGACAGTGCGACTACCACAGCACAGCGATTCCGGGACGCTGGCGATCGATCTACGAGCGGTCACGAAAAGGTTCACGACCCCGTCCGGGGCAACGTACACGGCGCTGAAAGACCTGAATCTAGGGGTGGTGGCCGGGGAGTTCTGCGCGATCGTCGGACCGACGGGCTGTGGGAAGTCGACCACGCTGACCTTGGTGTCCGGACTGGAACGACCGTCGCTGGGAACGGTCAAAGTCCACGGTGCGG
>NZ_CAUVXO010000497.1:0-3763 GCF_963555865.1 Protofrankia sp. Cr1 | reverse complement strand
AGGACGGTGGTGACGAGCCGGTAGGTCTCCTTCTTGCTCGCGGGCAGGGGCTGGCCGGTGTCGGGGTCGCGGTCCAGGGTGTACTCGACGACCCGCACGGCGATCTTCTGGCCTTTGCCCCTGGTGCCGGGTGCGACGAGGTGGGACAGGTAGGAGCCGTCGGCGAGTTCGGCGACGACGGGCAGGCGCCGGTCGGACGTGGCCCGCCAGAGCAGGTCCGCGCCGGTCGCGGCGGCTTTCTCAAACAGCTCGAAGCCGAGGAAGTTCCGGTCGGCGAGCACCAGCAGGCCCGGGCGCAGCGCGGGAAGCAGCTCGTCGAACAGGGCCTGTTCGCTGGCGGCTTTCGACCCGCCTGTCCCGCCGAAGCCGGCGCTCAGCAGCGTCCGGGTGCCGCACTCGACCAGGCCGAGCACCCGGACCTGCGGCAACGCCCCCTCGCCCTGGTCGTTGCCGGGTTTCCCGAACGCCGCGGCGTTCTCGTCGGTGTCCGGCACGAGCAGCGTCGTGCCGTCGACCGCGCACACCCGCCAGCCCCGGTAGAACGCCCCGACCGTGCGTCGGGGCAGGGCCATCGGCATCGCGGTCCGCTCGAACAGCAGCTTCACCGGCTCCACCCCGAGCCGATCCCGCGCCCTGGTGATCGCGGTGGTCGCGGGGACCTTCACCGGCCCCGCCCCGTCCGAGCGCCAGTCCTCGGCGACCTTGACCTGCCGCATCACCTCGTCGTAGCCGTCCGACGGGAACAACGCCAACGCGATCACATAACGCAGCGTCAGTGCCGCCGGCAGGTCCCGCCTCCGCCGCTCACGCCGCCCCGTGTCCACGACGACCGCGTCGACCAGCGCGTCCGGGAACTGCGCCGCCAACACCCCCAGCCCGACCCGGTCCACCAGCCGGTCACCGCGCTTCTCCTTGACCTGACCACGTCTCGGCACACCCCAGAACCTACACGATCAGACCCTAAGTTCCTGGTATTGCGGCCCGGCCTTTCGTCGCGATCCGCGCCCGACACCAGGGTCACCGGGTAGACGATCGCCAGGACCGCGGCCACCAGCATGCGCGGTGGTGTACGAATTCACTCATTAATTCGGCCGTTCTTGCGCCGCTGCTCGACTATTCGATCGATCTCGCCCACGCTGGCGGCACCCTGGAGATCCTCCTCGCTGATCTCCAGACCGAACCGGTCGAACAGGCTCATGGACAGCGCTACTATTGTGAGCGAGTCGAGGCCCGCGTTTTCCAGGCTGAGTTCGGGGCGCAAAGCCGCCTCCTCCAGTTTAAGATCGTCCAGCAGAATGCGTTTGAGCTCCTCGTTCATCTTGGTTCCCTTCCTGCCCCGTCATCTGATGCTTTCCGACGAACCGGAACCGTCACCAACGACGATAAATGCACCGCGCTGGTACCGGTCGCGGCAGGTTCGGCGCTGTAATTTCCCGCTTGTCGTTTTGGGTATGGTGCCGCGTCGCAGGAAGACGACCTCGTGGACATGGATGCCATGGTGCGCTGCGACAGCGCGGCGCACCATGGCCCGCAGTCCGCCGAGATCCGCGTTCTCGTCCGGCCGTATCTCTGCGGCGATCACGACCCGCTCTTTCTCGCCGGTGCTGATCGAGAACGCGACGACGTTACCAGGCCGCACCGCCGGCACCTGTTCCTCGACGGTCAACTCGATATCGGTCGGATGATGGTTGCGGCCGTCGATGATGATAAGGTCCTTAAGACGACCCGGGATGAACAGCGAGTCACCGTGGAAGAAGCCGAGATCTCCCGTACGCAGCCAGCCTTCCTCTCCGTCGAGAACCGCGTCGAAGACCTCGTCCGCACGCTCGTCCCGTGCCCAATAGCCGGCGCAGACGTTCGCGCCGCGCACCCAGATCTCCCCGACCTCCTCCGGTCCCGCCCGCAGTCCGGTCGCTGGGTCCACGATCCGGACTTCCTGGTCTACGGGAAGCCCGCAGCCCACCATGGTGACCCCTCGGGTGTCTCCGTCCTCGATCCGCCGGACCCGGCCGGCGTCCAGCTCTGCGCGATCGAACGAGCAGACAAGCGGCTCCTGGTCCAGACGGACAGCGGTCACCACGAACGTCGCTTCCGCCAGCCCGTAGACGGGAGTGTGGGCGGAAGGCCGGAATCCGCAGGGCGCGAAGGCTTCGGTGAAGCGGGCCAGCGAACGTGCCTTCACGGGCTCGGCACCGTTGCCGGCGTAGATCAGCCGAGACAGGTCCAGTCCGGAACGTTCCTGCGCGGGGATCCGATCCACGCACATGTCGAACCCGAAGTTGGGGCACAGCATGTGCGTCGCCGCGTGGTCGCTCAGTAGCCGCAGCCAGCGTCGCGGCTCCCGCACGAACGCGAGGGGGGTCAGGTGAACAACCGGGACCCCGATCGCCAGCGGGAGGATCACCCCGAACACAAGGCCCATGTCGTGAAAGAACGGGCTCCAGCTCACGATCGTGGAGTGCTCGTCGAAGCGCAGGCCGGTGACGCTCTGGCTCACCGCCGCGGCCATGTTCCGGTGGGTCACCCGGACGCCCGCGGGATTCCTCGTCGAACCGGACGTGTACTGGAGATAGGCCGACGCCGTGGGCTCCGAGGACACCGGAGCCCACGGCGTCGCCAGGTCAGGCTCGGCCTCGTCGGGACAGATGATCCGTACCGGCGTGGACGCCGGAGTCCTGGCCACCGTTTCGCGAACCAACCGCGGTGTGATGGCCACCTCGCAACCGCAGTCGTCCATCGCCAGCGCGATCCGGTCGTTGTGGCGGTACGAGGCCGGTGCGGACAGCGGTACCGCGATCACCCCAGAGTAGAGGCAGGCGACGAACCCGACGACGAAGTCCACCCCGGTCGGGCAGAGAATCGCGGCTCGCGCGCCAGGACGGACGAACTGCCGGAGCCGCCCGCCGACGGCGCGGACCCGCGCGTCCAGTTCCCCGTAGGTCAGGTCTCGGGTCCGCCCTTCCGGCTCGGTGGAGTAGTCGAGAAACGTCATCGCGACCTGCTCGGGATCCGATGCGGCGCGCCGTCGAATGGCCGCGGGAACCCCTCCCGCCTGTCCGGTCCAGGCGGTTTCCGAGATGACGCTCACGATCGGCTTCCTCCTGCGGTGCGGAGGCGCCCGGTATTGAAGACCTGGCTGGCTACGGTACGCAGCAGGATGTTCGATGTTCCCTCGTAAATCTGGCCGATCATCGCGTCCCGGTAGAATTTTTCGACGGGATACGCGTTGCTGAACCCGTTGCCGCCGAAGGTCTGGACCGCTTGCGACGCTGCCCGCTCGGCCACCTGCGAAGCGAAGTACTTCGCCATCGCGCAACGCGACAGCAGCTCGGGAACCTGGCCACCGCTGTCGGCGAGGCGCGCCACGTCGTACACCAGCAGGCGCGCCGCCTCGATCTCGGTCGCCACCTGCGCGAGGGGAAGCTGCACACCCTGGAAGGTGGCGATGGGCTGACCGAACTGGTGGCGCTGTTCTGCGTACGCGACGGCCGCGTCGAGGGCGCCGGTGGCCAGACCCACCATCTGCGCGCCTATGCCGATGCGGCCGATGTTGAGCGTGTCGATGGCGATGTCGTAACCGTCGCCTTCCTCTCCGAGTACCTGGTCCTGAGGGATGCGCACCCCGTCGAACTGGACCTCGCAGGTGGAACTCGCCCGGATCCCGAGCTTCCCCTCGTTGGCCCCCACGACCAGCCCGGGTGTGTCCCGCGGCACCAGGAAGGCCGTGATGCCGTACACGCCGTGGTCAGGCGCGGCGTTGGCG
>NZ_CAUVXO010000496.1:0-3779 GCF_963555865.1 Protofrankia sp. Cr1 | reverse complement strand
ACCAGGCTTCGGAAGACCTTGATGACAGCGGATACATGGACGGATCCGCAAAAGTATGGGTGATATGCCAGTACCAGGGCCGGTCGAACCCTGTCATCCAGGGACACACCAACACCTGGTGGCTCTACACCCAGGGCGACCACGGGCGCTCCAACACCCATGGCTACACCGGTACCTGGGGATACCTTCCGGCGACCGCGGTGGCCCAGGGTGGGGAGAACGAACCCATCCCCGGCGTGCCGTCCTGTTCATCCTATTACTGATCGCCGGCCAGTTGGGATCGTCGTTCAGTTCGGATCGTCTTCGCCTTTGAGCTGGACAACGACATAGCTTGTGAACGCGGCCTTGCAATCCGCGGCGTCCGCGGTGTAGCCCGCGACGTCTCTGAGGATGATGATGATGTCCTCGAAGACCTTTCCGTTGGTCAACGCGTCCCGTGACTCCTGTGCGAGCCTGGCCACCTCGACAGCGCTGCCCTTGCATCCGCTCGCCACCGTCTGGATGGCGCTGTCGTACCGCTGGATGGTCGCCAAGCTGGGATCCGCCTCGCCGTCGAGCAAGGCGAGCCGGTAGCCAGGCGTGTTCGGCGGTGGCGTCTCCTCAGGGTCCGCCGCTCCCCCGCCACACCCTGCCGTCAACGCGACGATCACCAGTGCCGCCGCTGCCCACCGTGCCCGCATTCGTCCCTCCGAGTCCGGTCGGCAGCATAGCCCGCACGGGTGGAACAACCTGGCGGGAGGCTGACTGAGCACCGGACCGCACGCGCGTGGACCGGTGACCTCCGCCGCATCGACCGATACTTGGAGCGTCCGGTCGCCCTACCAGTGCCCGGCAACAGGGACGTGGGCGGCTTGTGATCTCACTGTTGGTTGTCCGACGTCTGGAAGGAGGCCACTTCGTGTCAGCTATCAGTGCACAAGCCCTCACCAAGGTGTTCACGACCCGCGCCGGCCCGGTACATGCGCTCGACGGCCTCGATCTGGAGGTCGCGCGGGGCACGGTCCTCGGTCTGCTCGGCCCCAACGGTGCCGGCAAGACCACGACCGTCCGCATACTGGCCACCCTGTTGCGGCCCGACAGCGGCCGGGCGACCGTACTCGGCCACGACGTGGTGCGCGACGCGCAGCAACTGCGCCGGCTCATCGGCCTGTCCGGGCAGTATGCGGCCGTCGACGAGAACCTCACCGCCGCCGAGAACCTGTGGATGTTCGGCAGGCTCTACCAGTTGCCGAGCCGCACCGCGCGCAGCCGCGCCGGCGAACTGCTCGAACAGTTCGCGCTGTCCGGCGCGGCGGACAGCATCGTCAAGACCTACTCCGGTGGTATGCGCCGCCGCCTTGACCTCGCCTCGGCTCTCATCGGCCACCCACAGCTGCTCTTCCTGGACGAGCCGACCACCGGTCTCGATCCGCGCAGTCGGGTTTCGATGTGGAACGTCATCCGCGATCTCGTCCGTGAAGGATCGACGTTGCTGCTGACGACGCAGTATCTGGAGGAAGCCGACGCGCTCGCAGACGTCATCGCCGTCGTCGACACCGGTAAGATCATCGCTTGTGGCACGGCCGCTGAGCTCAAGTCGCAGGTCGGCGGCGAACGGGTCGAGATCGTCGTCAACGACCCGGCGGACCTCGACCGGGCCCGGAATGTCATCTCCCGCCACTGCACCGCCGATACCGCTGGCACTGCTGGCACTGCTGGCACTGCTGGCACTGTCGTTGACGAGCGGGCGAAACGCCTGACCGCGCCCGCCGACGGTGGTATGCGCAAGCTCACCACCCTCATCCGCGCCCTTGACGAGGCTGGAATCGTGCTGGACGACTTCGGGCTACGCCGCCCGACCCTGGACGACGTGTTTCTCCGGCTCACCGGCCACGCCGTGCGGCAGAAGTCCGCCGAGGGCGAGGGCGACGGCGAGGGCGAGAGCGAGGGCGACGGCGATGAGGCGGTTGACGCACGTGTGGGAAGAGCCTCGTGACAAGCCCCATGGACCCCGCATATCCGGGCCGACGGACGCACGATCATCCAGCTGCGCAGTCCCGGAGATCTCGATGGAGACTGCGCGCGCCCGCCGCCAGCGCATCGGTCGTAGCCGACTCGCTGGTCGTCGCCTGGCGCAATCTGAAGCGGATCCCCCGTATCCCCGAGTTGGCGATCGTCGCGATCCTGCAGTCAGTGATGTTCGTACTGCTCTTCTCCTACGTGTTCGGCGGGGCGATCCCGCTGCCGGGAGGCGGCTCCTACCGCGAATACGTCATGGCAGGGATCATCGCGGAGACGCTTACCTTTGCGGCGGCGACCACCGCCATCGGCATCACCGACGACCTCGCCAAAGGCCTGATCGACCGCTTCCGCTCGCTGCCGATGGCCCGCTCGGCCTTCCTGACCGGGCGCACGGTCTCCGACGTCGTCTACAACGCCGTGATACTCGCGGTACTCATGCTCTCTGGCCTTGTCGTCGGTTGGCGGGTCCGCAACGGACCAATCCGCTTTCTCGCGGCGGTGGCCCTCGGGCTGCTGTTCGCCTACGCGATGGCCTGGATCGGTGTCTGGCTCGGCCTTCTGGTGCCGACCGTCGAGGTCGCCCAGCAGGTGGCGTTCACCGCGATCTTCCCGATCACGTTCCTGTCCAACGCCTTCGTCCCCATCCAGACGCTGCCCGGCTTCCTACAGCCGGTGGCGGAATGGAATCCGGTGAGCTCCCTGACCGCCGCGATGCGGGTTCTGTTCGGTAACCCGAATCCGTTCGGCAGCAGCGGCTTCCCCACGAAACACCCGGTCCTGGCCACCTTGATCTGGGTCACGGTTCTCGTCACGATCTTCGCGTCACTCAGCATCCGTCGTTACCAGGCCATGTCGCGCTGAACACCAGCTGGTCGCTGAGCACCGACTCTGCGTGGGCCCCGGCTGGAACGCGCGAAGTTTTCCCTGGTGTCAGACGGTGATCTTGCAGAATCATACGAACCACTGGTCCTGACGACAGGGAGACTGCCGTGCGCACCAACCGTTCGGACGTGGTCTGGGCGACCGCTGTCCGGGCGGTGGATGATGCGCAACACCGGACGACGTCATGGCTCAGGCTTGGCTGTGTCGCGCTGTTGTGGGTCGCGGCCGCGCGATTACCCGCAACCCAGCTCCCGCGGGAAGCCTGCCAGCTGGTGCTCGTCACGGTCGGCTGCCCGATGGCGTTCATCCACGCCCGCCCTCGTCTGGTGGCGCGGTTGGAACAGATACCGGGTCTGCGCTGGCTCGCCGACCACTTGTTCCAGGCCCGGGGGCATGCCGAGGTTGACCTCCCTGGCCTGCTGGAGGGATTCGGCATCCTCAGCGCCGGGCTGCTGTTCGCCGGCCCGTGGGCCGTACCGGGGCTGTCGGCTGCCGCGCGGTCAGTGGCCCTGCTCGCCTGCGTCAGCTTCACCTGGATGGTGTTCCTCAACGTTGTGCTGGACGCGGGCTGGTACGCACCGGCCGTCCCGGTGATCGTCGGCCCGGACCGAAGCACGGGCCCGGCTGCGCCGCATCTTGTGGTGCTCCGCCACCTGATACCGGTCGGCCTCAGCAGTGTCGTTCTTCTGATCAGCGCTGTGCCGTGGACGACAGACCTCGCCGCGGTCCCGGTTGTACTGCGCGTGTCGCTCGGGCTGAGCCCACTGCTCCTGCAGATCGTGTGGGTGTGTTTCGACCAGATACTCGCCGCCACAGCAGAAACTGTCCGCGATGCGGAGGATGCGGTACGCAAAGGTGCCGCGCAGGACCTGCACAGCCTCATCAAGAACGCCGTT
>NZ_CAUVXO010000495.1:0-3796 GCF_963555865.1 Protofrankia sp. Cr1 | reverse complement strand
GAGATGTGTATAAGAGACAGGTACCCGACAGTCCCGATCAGCTGGCGGCCGGCATGTACACGGTGGCGGCGGTCTTCCCCCCGCCCGCCGGTGCCGCACCGGGAACGCCCGAACACCTCAGCAACGAGGTGCCACTGGCCATCGCTCCGCTGGTCACCGCCGGTCTGCCCGCGAACCTCGGCCGGAACCCGGACGGATCCGTCATCGTCGATCTGTCGTGCAGCCCACGGGTGCGGACCGGGCAGCGGGTGGTCCTGCTGTTCGGCGATCGTCCGGTGCAGCCCGACGGTTTCGCTCCGCCGACCGCGGTGTTGCGCTTCGTCGTCCCCGCGGCCGAGCCCGGTCGGTATCTGTTGCGCTTACGGGTGGACGGGATCGACAGCGAATTCATCGACCGGACTGTGCGCCCGCCGGCGTTCGACCCGAGCCAGTCGGTGGTGGTGACGTGACCGACATCGACCGTTGGGAAGCCGCCAACGACGCCTACCTGGCGGCGGTGCTGCACTGGCTGCGTCTGCTGCTGGCCTTTCATGCCGGCGAATACGAGACCGACCAGCATGAGCGTGCAACGCCGGCCGACCGTCCCCCGGTGGCGCCCACGCCGCCGTCGTCGGAGCCGCTGGCGCTGCCGCCATCGGAGCCGGTCAGCACGTCCGAACCGCGCAGGCGGGGGTGGCACCGCCGGCTGCCGTCCGACACACCGGCAGCACCGGCAGCACCGGCTTCGATACCGCCCCCGGGTGCATCGACACCGGGCGCAGCGCCCCCGGACCCGGCCCCCGATGCGGGTGAGCCAACCGTCCAACTCGGACAGGTCGTCACCGCCGAGGACGTCGAGCGTGCCGCGACCGACATGCGGGCGGCGGAGCAGATCACCCCGCCCCCCGCGGCGCTCCAGCTCGCCCAGCTGCTTGGGCTGACTGACTTCGAGCGGGAGGCCCTGCTGCTGTGCGCCGGCATGGAGCTCGACCCGACCATGGCGGCGCGGTGCGCGCGAGCGCAGGGAAACCCGCGGCTGACCTACCCGACGTTCGCGCTGGCGATGCGCGCGTTGGCCGATCCGGCCTGGGATGTGTTGTCCACGCGCCGCGGGTTGCGCTGGTGGCGGCTGGTCGAGATCAGCCAGTCGGCCGGCGAACCGCTCGTCACCTCCGCGCTGCGCATCGACGAACGGATCGTCAACTACCTCAAGGGCCTCAACGTCATGGACGACCGGGTGGAGCCGCTGGTCGCCCCGATCGACGCCGATCTGCATCCGGACCCGATCCCCCTTCCGGAGTCACACCGGGCGGTGCTCCGCGAGATCATCGGACGCTGGCGGTGGGGGCAACCCAGAGCCGTCCATCCCATCGTCGAGCTGGTGGGCGCTGACACCGGCACCAAACGTCTGCTGGCGACCGAGGCCGCAGGCAGCGTCGGGCTCGCCCTCTACCGGCTGCGTGCCGAGACCATTCCAGGCCATGCCGTGGATCTGGAGACGCTGCGCCGGCTGTGGTCGCGTGAGGCGGTCCTGCTGGGAGCCGCGTTGTACGTCGACGCGCAGGACACCGACCCGGGCTCGGAGACGGCCGGCATACTCACCCGGTTCCTGGCCCGGCTGGACGGTGTCGTCTTCCTCGGGGTCCGCCAGCCGTGGGTCCGGTCGGAGCGAGCGGGTGTGGCGGTGCTCGCGGAGCGTCCGACCCGGGCGGAGCAACGCGACGCGTGGGTCCACGCACTGCGCGGCACGCCCGATTCGTCCGGTGATCCCTTGGTTTCCGGTGCGGTCGGTGCTGCGGTCGGTGCTGCGGTCGGGCCGGCCGTGTCGGTTCCGGATCTGCTGGCCGGGCAGTTCAACCTCGGTCTGGCGACCATCGGGGAGATCGCCCGCTCGCGTCTCGCCGACGACCTGGCCGATGACCCGGGGGAGCCGGTTGACCCGGATGATCCGTGGGGCGCGATGCCGGGGCACGGTCGCAGCCTGTGGGACGCCTGCCTGGCGACCACCCGGGACGGTCTCGACGCCCTCGCCGAACGTATCGATCCGCGTGCGCGCTGGGCGGACGTGGTGCTCCCGGACTCACAGCTCGCCCTGCTCGGTCAGCTCGCCGACCAGGTCCGCCGGCGGGCGCTGGTGTACGACGACTGGGGATTCGCGGCACGCTCCGCCCGCGGGCTGGGGATCAGCGCGCTGTTCGCCGGGCCGAGCGGGACCGGCAAGACGATGGCCGCGGAGGTGCTGGCACGGCAACTCCGGCTGAATCTGTACCGCATCGACCTGTCGGCCGTGGTGAGCAAGTACATCGGCGAAACCGAGAAGAATCTGCGCACCCTGTTCGACGCCGCCGAGCAGGGTGGCGCGTTGCTGTTCTTCGACGAGGCGGACGCGTTGTTCGGCCGTCGTAGCGAGGTGAAGGACAGCCACGACCGCTACGCCAACATCGAGGTCAACTACCTGCTCCAGCGGATGGAGTCCTACCGGGGGCTCGCGGTGCTGGCGACCAACATGCGTGGTGCCCTCGACCAGGCGTTCCTGCGCCGGCTGCGATTCGTCGTCACGTTCCCGTTCCCCGACGCCGAGCTGCGCCGGAGACTGTGGGCAACCGCATTTCCCCCGGTGGTTCCGGCCGAGGAGTTGGACCTCTCCCAGCTGGCGCGGTTGCCGGCAACCGGAGGGATGATCCGCAATATCGCGATCAACGCCGCGTTCACGGCCGCCCGGTCCGGCGGTCCGGTGACGATGCCGATCGTCCTGGCTGCCGCTCGGGTGGAGTTCGACAAGCACGAGATTCCGGTCCCCGAACGCGATCTCGTTCCCGGGTTCGTCCAGGCGGTGCGCTGATGATCATTCAGGTGACGGTCGAACGGCTGGTGCTCGACGGGTTGCCGTTCACCGGCGTCGACGCGCCGGCGCTACGGGCGGCGGTCGAGGCCGAGCTGTCCCGCCTGCTGGCCGCCGATCTGGGATCCGACCCGGGATCGGTGCCGGTCGGCACCGCGCTGGATCGGCTGGGCGCCGCGCCACTCGACCTGGTCGCGCCGGTCACCGCGGGTCAGGTCGGTTCCGGGGCGGCTCGACGGGTGGCGCAGGCCGTGCGCGCCGCGACGGGCGGGACCCGGCGATGACGACCTATCCGGGCTCGCCACGGGTGGCGCGGGGCGGCATCGTGCTGCTCGACCCGTCCACCGCGCGCATCCTGCGGATCATCGTGTTGCAGTACAACCCCGACACGCTGAACCGGACGCTGCAACCACAGGGGATCGGCACCGAGCCGGGGGATCGGCTGGAGGCGTTGCGGCTGGCGGGTCCGCCGCACGAGACGATCCGGGTCGAGGCGGAGCTCGACGCCACCGACCAGCTGGAGTTCCCCCAGGACGGAAAGAACGACGCCGTCGCACAGTTCGGGCTGTTCCCGGTCCTGTCCGCGCTGGAGACGATCGTGTACCCGGCCAGTGCAGCGTTGCTTGCGGCAGATCTGCAGGCGCGCTTCGGCATGATCGAGGTGGCGCCGGCCCAGGCGCCGCTGTCGCTGTTCATCTGGAGCCCGAACCGGATCGTCCCGGTCCGGCTCACCGAGATCAGCGTGGTGGAAGAGGCGTTCGATTCCTCGCTGAACCCCATCCGGGCGCGCGTCACTCTCGGCATGCGGGTACTGACCGTCAATGATCTTGGGTTCGCCCATCGCGGCGGCAGCCTCTACCTGCTCTATCACCAGCAGAAGGAACGGTTCGCGCGGCTGGCCGGCTTCGGCGTGGACCCGCGTCCGCTCGGACTGTCCGCGATTCCAGGAGGGTGAGGATGTTCCCACCGACCAGC
>NZ_CAUVXO010000494.1:2275-4910 GCF_963555865.1 Protofrankia sp. Cr1 | reverse complement strand
CTCCAAACTCGCGTCGAACCGCGCGATCCTGGCATGGGTGTCGCTGCGCAGCTCCGCGGCCAGCCTGCGGGCAGCTGGCGTCCCAATGCGACGGCGCTTGCGCAGTGTCTCCGCCGGAGATCGGGCGCTGGTGCTGCTGCCAGTGGAGTAGTCCTCGGCCCGAGCCCGGTGAAGCAGGCGGCGAACACGGTGTGCCAGGCAGCCACTGCGGCTTTACAGCATGAGAAGCGGTCCCCGCTCAGACAGCGCTTTAGTGTCCACCACTGCGAGGCCGATCCCGCCCGTGGCCCAACGCTCCAGCATCGTCGTCAGCAGTGCCCCCAAGGCGTTGCTCTTCCTGATTCGCGAACTCGATGGTGTCAACGGTCTCCGAAATCGGACCCCTTCGGGTCCGGTAAGCGTGATCCCCGGGGATCGTCAGTCGTGGTTCGGGCGGTCCTTGGCGAGGAGCTCGCGGCGTTGGCGGGTGGGGTAGGAGTCACCGGTGAGGATCTCGGCGTGGCGCACGAGCCTGTCGATCATGGCTCCGGCGACGACGAGGCCGGAGAACGTCTCGCCCCAGTGGCCGAAGGGCAGGTTCGAGGTGACGAGATCCGCGTCGCCAACGTGCCCGCGAACGCCGCCGTCGGCGTGGTCGGACGGCCACCCTCGCCGATCGCGGCCTCCCGATCCCAGACCAGCGTCCTGGCCACCGGGTCGCCGGGAGTGGAAGTCACCGCGTCGATCCCCGCTCGGGGTCGCGTAACGGTCGTTCGTGTTCGGGCGTGGGGTGCGCGATCAGCTCCCTGTCCGGAACCTCTCACGAGGCGAAGTACAGCGGCTGGCCGTGGTGGGCGCGGGCGAGCCCTCGAAGGATGTCGGAGTGGCCTGGAGGTCGATATTCGTCGAGGTTCAACGACGCATGAAAGCGGGCCGCTCGGGGCGAATTTGGCCCGCTACGAAGTGAACTTGTATGCAAGAACGAGGGCGAGAACTTGAACCAGTAAAATCAGTACTATACCCAAATACACTCCGCGAACATAGACTTGGCGATCTGTGGCGGCACGAGTAGTTTTCACTTGTGAGGGCTGCGTATTCCTATCGGCAATCGAGCGGTTGACGTTGGACGTGCCCCTGTCGAGGGCATTTACCGCCTTCTCGATTCGCCTCACGTCGACCGCTTGGAATTGGTCCACGGCCCGCGCGAACTCGCCAAGGCTGTATTGAGAGGATTCGAGCGCCTCGGCCGCACGGCGAATCGTCACGACGTTGTGCTCGGCGACTGCTGCCGCGAAACGATCCAATACACCATAGTGATCGTAGATGCTGGTGATCGCGTCGGCCGAACGAGCGAGGACCGGCGCAAAATCCTCCAGCACAGACAGCGCTCGGGTCGAATGTTCCAGGGACGCCAGCTGGTCGGGGTCAATAGTTGGACGCCTGAATGGCTCGTCAACGAGTGTCTTGAGAATATCGACCGCTTCCCTGCTCGTTCCGTGTAGCCGGTCCAGCGATCCGAAGATCTCGGTCCGGAATTCTGTGGTCGTCTCGACGAGGAGCTCCGCGAGCCGATCTTCTGTGAGACGGTCGAGTCCAATCACCTTGTCTGCGAGACCCTTCTCCCGGGCGGATTTCCACGCTGTCAGCGTTTCTACCGTGTAGTGATTCTGTGTATCCTTGTCGTCGATCTTCTCGTGATGTCTTTTGCAGAGCAGAATCAGATTGGGAAAACTCTTCCTCTCGAGCGGAGTCATCGACACGTCGTATCTTGGTCCCCCTGATTTGGCGGCGCGGATATGGGCGATGAATACCGCTACGCAGGGTTCGTCGTCCTCGCCGATTGTCATTACCGGATTCTTGCACGTGGGGGCGTAGCAGAATCCTCGACTAAGGGTGAACAAAGTCTTTTCGACCGCCGACTTGTAGCTTCGTTCGCCGCTCACGTGGTTCCCTTTCCCGTCGCAATCAGGTACATCTGGGTGCAGTGGGGCGAGGATAGCGACATCCTCTGACAGGTTCCGAGAGAAGGATCACGGGTAGCGAGAACGCCGAGGTGGCAGGCCCGGCGGCTGGTGCGTCGGCGCCGCAGACATCTCCGTCCGTCGTTCATGTCACCGAGTTCTGACGCTTGCCGTATCGGTCAACGCTTCACTGGCAGGTCTACAACGGCGGTTAGCAACACTGATCGCCACCGCGATCGCGTGGCCGTCCTCGCGTGGAATTCCTGGGAGGGCAGCGGCACCGCAAGGCCGCCACGAGCGCCGCGCGGCGGGCGGTGATGATCGCGCCAGCGGGCGGGCCGCCGCCCGATGTGGCAAAGCCGCACCCGCGACGGCGCGGGCGAGACACCCGGCTGCTGCCGAGCCGCCGAGCAGGTCGCGCGGGTCCCCGAAGGAGCGTTGGCCGTCCTCGGTCCGCGCGCGTTCCCGCAGCCAGGGATACCTGGTGCGTAGGGGTTCCAGGTTGCGGGTCGACGTGCGCCGGCGTGTTGGCAGGGGGCGTGACGGGAATGAGGGGCTGTCTCCGGACCGACCTCACGCTGCCCGACGATCTGAGCCTGCGCCCCATGAGTGACCGCTAGATCGGCCGGGCCATCCAGGTCCTCGCCGTGCCCGCTGAGTTCAGCGGCAGCCCCACCGGCGTGCAAGTCTCCCGC
>NZ_CAUVXO010000494.1:1042-1655 GCF_963555865.1 Protofrankia sp. Cr1 | reverse complement strand
AGCGGGTCGCCGGTCTCCAGTAGTGTCTTCAGGCTGGCGATGACGTTGGGCCAGCCGACGCTGACCATCTCCGCGATGGTGCTGCCGGGAGCGAACCCGTCGTGCACCACGGTCAGCTTGACCACGCTGTCGCCGGCCGGCTCGATGTCGAAGGTGACGGTGGACCGGGGCTCGGCCGCGATGGTGGCGAGGAACCCGGCGTCCCAGCCGAACCGTTCGGCCAGCTCCGGGGTGAAGCTGTGCCAGGTGTAGGCCAGGTGGCGGAACGGGTCGGACTCGACCACTACTTGCTCCGGGTCGGTCAGCACGACGCCGTGGTTGTCCCAGGTCATCGGGGAGCCGGTGGTCCATTCGGTGGTGAAGGTCGTGTCCCAGTAGCGCTTGGTGAAGGCGGGCTCGGTTAGTGCCTGCCACAGTCGCTCGGGCGTGGTGCTGATGTAGGTGACGTACACGAAGCGGGGCTTGTCCATCGGGGTTTCCTCCAGGGCGGTTTTGAGGTCCGCGAGCACGCGGACCCGGTGACGGTCGTACTGGCTGATCCACCGGTCGGCGATCGCGTTGACCGGCGCGGCGTTGAGGTAGTGCAGCTTCTCTCGGCCGTGGCGCACGGTGA
>NZ_CAUVXO010000494.1:0-554 GCF_963555865.1 Protofrankia sp. Cr1 | reverse complement strand
TGACCAGTCCGGCCTCCTTCAGCACCGTCAGGTGCTTGCTGACCGACTGGCGGGTCATGTCGAGTCCGGTGCACAGTTCGCGCAGGGTCTGCCCGGACCGCTCGTTCAGGCTGTCGAGGAGCCGCCGGCGGCTTGGGTCGGCCAGCGCCCGGAACACCTCGTCCATCACCGTCACGTCCATCATTCGGTTGCACTGCCAGTGGTATGCAGCCTTTCAGGCTGCCTATTACAATAGGCAGCCTGACGGCTGCATGTCAAGGGCGGCCTGCGAGGGGCTCGCGCGATACATCGCCGAGTTTGACCTGGACCCGACCTGCACCAGCTACCTGTGGGACGGCGCACCCGGCGCCTGGGACGGCATCGACGCCTGGGACCTCCAGGCGGGCCCCGACAGCACCGTCGTCGCCTTCCCCACGCTCATCAGCGGGCTGCAACCCCAACGATGGTCCGGTCGTCTCCGGCGGCGGCGAGCACAACGCGCCCGTCGGCGAACGGCGCCACGGCTGGCGGCGGGCACGAGCAGGTGTGCCCGGTGAGGGGGTGCGCCGGCCGGG
>NZ_CAUVXO010000493.1:4523-5043 GCF_963555865.1 Protofrankia sp. Cr1 | reverse complement strand
TAGATCGAGAACGGGCGACCGGCGGCGATGTACTCCAGGGCGGTGCGGCAGTAGTCGATCATATGGCCGGGCAGTGCGTCCAGCGGATACCAGGCCAGTTCGCTGCACTTCTCGGGCTCACGGTTGTCCGGCTGGCCGTCCCAGGTGCGCACCGTGAAGAAGAAGGCAGCCCGGCCGCCGCCGGAGGAGTTGTGCATGACGTGGACGAACTCGACGGCCTCCGACTCGATGGTGACGCCGATCTCTTCCTTGGCCTCGCGGATGAGGGCCGTGACCACGGACTCGCCGGCTTCGAGGTGGCCGGACGGCAAGTGGTACGCGCCGTCCTCGTAGTTGGTGCTTTTGCGGCGGCCGAAGAGTGCCTCGTTGCCTTTCAGCAAGACGAGGTGGACGTCGGTGGTGACCTGGTGGCGTGATGACTTACCCATATGTTGATCTTACCAAAATAGCTAAAGCCGAATATACGTGTCGTGTATGGACCGCGAGCCAAGAAGTGTGGCCTGGCCGATCGAGGGCCGCG
>NZ_CAUVXO010000493.1:3414-4321 GCF_963555865.1 Protofrankia sp. Cr1 | reverse complement strand
TCGACAATAGCGATCTTGATTCGTTGCCAGTCTTCAGAATCAGGAAGAACTCCGAACTTAAAAGTTTCTTTGCGAATACAGATAAGTTACAATGAGAGGATTGAGCGGAATATATTCCGGCTGAAATCATAAACCAGAACAACGATACGGGAATATTGTTATACGGTGAGGGTATCGGCAGGGCTCCGGCGAGGTAGCACAATGTCACAGTCAATAACTATTGGTAGCCAGTCCGGCGATCGCCCTGGGCGGCCGAGGGACGATCGATTATCGCCGTCACTCGTCACGGATTCGCCCCACGGCAACTCGCCCTAACGTTAGCCGTGATTTGACGGCGCATTCGACGCCACTTGGCAGGCGATTGACTAGAAATGTTTGAGGGGATGCAGGATTTCCGTTGACAAAGAAGTGACCTTCCGCTTGGTGCAATGTAAGTACCACCGAACAAATACCCCAAGACAGAAGGCCACCACGTGCCATCATGCCAGCCTTGCCCCGGCATGTCCACCGAGCCCATCGACTGCGAACAGCTCGACATCTCCAGCCTGCTCGCGATGCTCGGGGAAATTCCTGACCCGCGCAACACGAAGGGGGCGATCTACAGCCTGCGGTACATTCTGTCGACCTCGCTTGTCTCGACAATGACGGGCGCCAAGCACCTCAGCGAGATCGGCCGCTGGGCCATGAGGATACCCCAACCCCTGCTGGCCCGGTTGGGCGCGCCCTACGGCCACTTTCTCGGAAGGTACCGAGTACCCAGTGAGAAGACAATCCGCAGGGTCCTCCAGGCCATCGACATTGCGGTCCCTTTCCTGATGGTTTGTCGCGGAGTTCTTCCAGCGACAGCGGATCTGCCCCGGCAGGTTGGGCGAGGTGGACGAACAGCCGGGCCGTGACCAGTGCGTCA
>NZ_CAUVXO010000493.1:1398-2906 GCF_963555865.1 Protofrankia sp. Cr1 | reverse complement strand
CAGGTGGCGCGGTGCGGTGCGGCGCGAGAGTCGGGAAGACCATGCGCGTAGACCCGCCGCCCACCTGGCCGGTAGGTAGGCCGCGAGCGCGTCGAGCAGCCGCACGGCACGGTCTAGGTGCGCTGGATCGCGGTTCGAACGCGTGTTAAATTATCGATGATCTACGTGTAATTTCCATGGTCAACTGTGTGCTAATTCCATGATCGGATATTCGTGCGCGCCTACGTTCCTCGTCTGCTCGACACGGAGTTGCAGGATGTCGTCGCCTCCCACCCGGCCGTCCTCGTCGTCGGCCCCCGGGCGTGCGGCAAGACGACCACGACTCGGCGTGTCTGCCAGTCGATCCTGCGCCTGGACGTCCCGGCGCAGGCCGCGGTCGTACGGGCCGACCCCGACGCGGCGCTGCGCGGGCTCGAGGAGCCCGTCCTGATCGACGAGTGGCAGGTCGTGCCCGAGGTACTCGGAGCGGTGAAGCGGGCCGTCGACGACGACCCGCGCCCGGGGAGGTTCGTGCTCACCGGATCCTCGCAGGCCGACCTCACCGCCTCGGGCTGGCCCGCGACCGGCAGAATCGTCCGGCTGACGATGTATCCCCTCGTCGGCCGGGAACGCCACGGCGACCCCACCGCGCCCTCACTGATCGACCGGATCCTCGACGGCGGCGTGGACGCGTTCGCGGATCCCTCCACCGGCTGGGACCTGCACGCCTACGTGACCGAGGCACTCACCAGCGGCTGGCCGGAGGCGCTGCGAACCGAGGCCGACCGAGCACGCGACCGCTGGCTCACCGGCTACGTCGACCATCTCGTGACCCGGGAAGCCCCGGCGCTCAGCGCCGCACGAGACCCCCTGCGACTGCGCAGATATCTCCAGGCGATCGCCGCCAACACCGCCGGTGTGCCGACCCACAAGTTGCTCTACGACTCGGCGGGCATCGGACGCGAGGCAGCCGTGGCCTACGACGACCTCCTCGACACCCTCATGATCACTCAGCGGGTCCCCGCCTGGGCGGACAACCGCATGAACCGCGCGGTCCGGCTACCCAAGCGATACCTCACCGACCCCGGACTCCTCGCCCCGTTGCTCCGTATCGACCACCGCCGCGCGCTCCGCGACGGCGACCTGCTTGGACGCATCATCGACACCCTCGTCGCCGCCCAGTTCCGCGCCGAGTGCGCGCTGAGCGTCGTCGGCGCCGACCTATACCACCTGCGCGACGCCAACGGCCGCCGTGAGATCGACCTGCTCCTCGAAGCCCGAGACGGCCAGGTCATCGCCATCGAGGTCAAGGCATCCGCGGCCCCCTCCCACACCGACGCACGACACCTGGAATGGCTTGCGGCGGAGATCGGTCCACGGTTCACCCTCGGACTCCTCGTACACACGGGCCCACGGGTCTTCCAGCTCACAGAGCGCATCCTCGCCGTCCCCGCAGCAAGCCTCTGGTCCTCCCGCTGAGGACGCCGGTGCCGCGGAAACGTCCACGAGGAGCTCGCCGCGCCCTCGCT
>NZ_CAUVXO010000493.1:0-903 GCF_963555865.1 Protofrankia sp. Cr1 | reverse complement strand
GCCACAGCTTCCGGAGAGTGCTATCTGGACGTTCGTGTCATAAGGAGGATGCCGAGGCCGGCGGGCGCTGTCCCGAGGGGTAGGCGTCGGGCTGTCAGTGCGACCGGTCAGGATGTGCTCTCGTGAGTGCTGAGTCGCGGCGGCTGGTCGCCAAGCTGTGGAACTACTGTGACGTCCTGCGGGATGACGGCGTGTCCACCATCGACTACGTGGAGCAGCTGACCTACCTGCTGTTCCTGAAGATGGCGCACGAGCGGGCGAACCGTCCGCTGAACCCCGACACGGCGCTCGCGCACGTCGCGAACCGGTGGCAGGCCCTGCTCGACTACGAGGGTGACACGCTGGAGAAGGTCTACCGCACCACCCTGGACGAGCTGTCCCGGGAGAGCGGCACCCTCGGGGTCATCTTCCGTAAGGCGCAGAACAAGATCCAGGATCCGGCGAAGCTGAAGAAGCTGGTCGTCGACCTCATCGGTAAGGAGAAGTGGTCGGCCGCCGGGGTCGACGTGAAGGGCGACGCCTACGAGGAGCTGCTGGCCAAGAGCGCGGAGGACATCAAGTCCGGCGCCGGCCAGTACTTCACCCCACGGTCACTGATCACAGCGATGGTCGACTGCCTGCGACCTGGGCCGGCCGACACCGTGCACGACCCGGCCTGCGGCACCGGCGGCTTCCTCCTCGCGGCCTATGAGCGCATTCAGGCGCATCACGCTGCCGAACTCACCCCCGAGCAGCGCCGGGCGCTGGGACGCACCGCCATCACCGGCACCGAACTCGTCGACGGCACAGCCCGCCTCGCCGCCATGAACATGCTGCTGCACGGCATCGGCCAGCCGAACGGGCCGTCCCCGATCGAGGTGGCCGACGCGCTCGCCCGACCGTCCGGCCTGCACCCGAGCGTGA
>NZ_CAUVXO010000492.1:0-3848 GCF_963555865.1 Protofrankia sp. Cr1 | reverse complement strand
ATAACGCTGCCGACCACCGCCTAACTAACCATGACGAGAACAGTCAGTGTCGTCCCGAGCTCTGCACGAGCGGATGCCTACCCAGAGATCGGTGAAGGTCGATGCTCTGTAACGGTACGTCCCACTCAGCGACAGTCGGCTACCGATCGTAGTCGACTGCCCTGGAGCAAGAAGGGGCTCGAACGGAACCGCTTCACCCGCGGCCGGCGGAATGACGATCCTGGCCAGCTCGAACGGAATCGGCGCGGCACGACGGCCAGGCGCGACCTGGATGTGTTCGCCGCTGCCCTCGATGTTGTCGACGACGTACGAGTTGGCGCGGCTGAAATTTGTCAAGGTCCAGTGATCGCCTACCGCCATGATCTCCCCGGCAAGTCGGGAGACGCTCGGTTCGGACAACTCGACGCCCACCGAGACGCCTGGGGATCCGCGACCGAACGCTAATCACTCGCCCGGCGCGAGTTGACGGGTCACGGCCGCGGCTTCACCACGAACCGCCGGGGTGGCTGGCCCGTCGACGTCACGCGGCCAGGCAAACGGCTGAACGACCAGGTAGCTCACAACGCCCTCCATACGTACGCCATAGCCGGAGATGCCAACCGCTTCAAACAGATCCCGAGTCACTCTCGATCATAGTCGAATCCGTCATCGCGAATGCCGTAACGCGGACCGGGTGGCACTTTGGAGCGGTGAACCAGCCGCCGATGCACACTACGGCGGCGCGGTCAATCCGCGACGTCACAGGATGCAGCGCGGTCCTGGCCGTGAGTATTGTCGAGCACGCGGCGATCGACTACCCCGCTACACGACGACGAAAGGTGTTGTGCCGAGATGAAGCTTGCCCGGACTCGGTTAAGCAAAATCGCCCTTAGTCTTGGACTGCTTGTGACCGTACTGGTACCGGGGACGCTTCTCGGTGCCTCTCCGGCCCAGGCCACGGAGTCCTACCAGGGCTGCCCCGCTGGCGGGGTCTGCATCTATCCTAACGGTTCGTGGAATAGCGGACATCCGTCCAGCATATACTACTACTATGCGTCCTATAATCTCAGCAATATGTACGGGACGCATCGCGTCTTCAACAACCAGACCGACAACGCTGTCGTGAGCTTCTGCACGGGGTGGAACGGCACGAACTGCTTCTTCACAATGGGATCATGGACATATACTGATATTAATCTGACACCAGTTAACTCGATCAAGCTGATGCCCTAGTGTCTCGTGATGCAGGTCAATTTTTGTCAGACTCAGTCATTTATGCTGGTCGGAAGCCTGATCGACGCTGTGGCCAAATAAAGGATAGAGCATCACGAGACACCAGGTATTGACAATTGCTCCAAACCGCAACGTAAGCTATCGAGCGCGCTCGTCCTACGGGAAGGATTCACCATGTTAGGTCCAAGGGGCCGAAGGTGGCTACTGGCCTCCGTGACGGCGCTCGCAGCGGTGCTGGCCGGTCAGTTCCTCGCCCAGGCGCCGGCCTCCGCGGCACTCATGTACGACCAGGGCGGCTTCGCCACGTCGTATGCCCAGGACGGCACGCTGCAGATCTTCAGGGTTGCCACCAACATCGGTAACAACAGCAAGCTCTACCACTACTACGGCCACGCCGGCGAAAACCTGACCTCGGAGGTTCTGGATGATGGGCTGCCCTTCGGTGAAAAAGGTTTCCCCTCGGCCATCAACTACGGCACCAGCCTGCAGGTCTTCTACAAGAGCGGCGGCGCGTTGATCCGCAAGTACTACAACGCCGGCTGGTGGACGACAGAGACGGTCGTCGGCAGCGGCGTGAACAGCAGCCCGGCCACGGCAGTGGATATCAGCACGCTGCATACGGCCTACGTCACCTCCAGCGGCGCGCTTGTCGACCGCTGGAACTCCGGGGGCGGCTGGTCGAGCCAGACCGTGGTCCCCGGATCGTGCGACGGTTCCTTCACCCCGGCCATGGGCAACTTCAATGGGCAACTGCATATTCTAGCCCACTGCGTCGGCTCGTGGATACACTTCTGGAAGGACCCGGGTAGCCCATGGACCAGCGAGTTCCTCGGTAAGAAGATGTTCCCCGGCACGGGTGGGATCGCTCTGTCCACCGGCAATGGCGAGTTCGACGTGGTTGGCAATGCCACCGACGGCAAGCTCTGGCGGTGGTGGTACACCAGTAATGATGGCTGGCGCGAGCAGCCCATTGCCAACGGGCAAGCCGCCGGTCGGGTCCAGGTCGGCTGGTTCAACTCTTCGCTGCACGCCGCCTGGGTCGACGGTACGCGAATGCACAACAGCTGGCTCAACGGGTCGACCTGGAGTGACGAGCCCCTGGCCTGCAACTTCGGGGCCTGCAGCGATGTCGATGCGGTCGCGCTGGGCACCTCCTACTTCTTGGTAGACACACAGGAGCCATACCACCCCTGGCGGTGGACGCCGAGCGACGGCTGGCGGCAACTCAACATTCCCCAGTGGAAGTTGGCGTTTGTCAAGACGAAGAATACGGGTAGTGGAATGATCGAGGTGCATCAGACACCCGACCCGTACCAGAGCTTCGACATGCATGTCACGTCCGGATTCTCTGCGGCCGAGGACGGCAACGGCACGTTCGAGATGGTCGGCAACAAGTTAGTCTACTTCAAAACCCGCAACACCGGTAGCGGAAAAGTAGAGCTGCATTACCGCACAGCCGAGTCGAACTTTAGCGATGGTGTCAGCATCCCGACGTGGTTCGACGTAGCCGACGGAGCCAACGGTGTCTTCAACCTGGTAGATGACGGAATCGTTTTCATCAAGACCCGCAACACCGGCTCAGGAATGATCGAAGTTCACAAGCTCCCCTCGTGGAACCCGCAGGCCCCGCCCTATCTCAGCACAGCAACCAACATCCCCCTGGCCGAGGCTGACAACGGGGTGTTCCAGATGGGCGGCGAGTCCCTGGTGTTCATCAAGACCCGCAACACAGGCAGTGGCAAGATCGAGGTGCACATCACGGGAACGGACACTGCGGGATCCTGCTCCTTCTGCCAATGGCTGCTGCACCGCGCGACGGTATTCAACGCGGGTGACCGGGACAACGGCACCTTCAGCATCCGCAGCCTCACACCATACTCGCGGGATCTGATCTTCATCAAGACCCGTAATACCAGTACCGGCAAAGTGGAACTGTTCGCCGCCAGCTCCGACACTGGCTACCAGCAACAGAATCTGGCAACGGCCACCGCATACAACGTGAGCGATGGACCCAACGGCTGGTGGAACCTCAACCACACCTGAGTCGCAACCACCCCGCGCGACTGACTTCGGCGTAGAGCCATCGAGCTCCGCGTAACGACGAGTGACATTGGGTAGTCGCCTGTGGTTAGCCGGAGTGACACGCCGAACCTGTTGTGGTGCAAGGAAAAGACGCAGAACCCCGGTATGAAGGTGGTCCTCTCGCAGATTAACTTCATACCGGGGTTCTGCGTCGACGATGAGTTCACATATACCTCGGTGCTGCCGGTACGCGACGAGACGGTGGAGTTCCTGGCTGGTCTGCTGACCGCTGAGCGGCTGCGGCGGGGCATCCGCGCACGCCCGGTCACTGTCCTGCTACTGAGGAGGATGCGGGCGGTCACCGGACACGCGTTCATGATCTGAGAAATACCTCGGCCATGCTGCTGTTCCGCGCGGGGGCGGATCTGAACGAGATCCGGGCGTTGCTGCGTCATACCCGGATCGCGACCACGGCGGATACTTACATCGATGTCCTGGAAGGGGAGTGCCGACCAACTCATGACGGCGCGGAATTCCTGTCCTTTCTCAAGAAAGCTGTCAAGCCTCACGGCGGCGGGGAAATTCATGTCGTGCTGGACAATCTTTCCACCCAT
>NZ_CAUVXO010000491.1:0-3849 GCF_963555865.1 Protofrankia sp. Cr1 | reverse complement strand
GACCTGCACCCCGTCACCTGCGTCAAGCGGGACGCCGGCCAGCTCCGCCAGTGCGCGGCGTTCGGCGCCGGCCGCGTCGTCGTAGCCGAACTGGCGGCAGATCTCCCGCAGCCGCGTCCGGACGGCCCGCTCGCCGGCCTGTTCAGCCTCTCGCTCGGGGCGCCGTTGCCAGGCCACCGGGTCGGTGATCCGCCAGGTCACGCCGACCGCCGCGCTGAACTGCAGCCCGGCGCGGGCGCTCGGCAGCTCGCACCTGAACTGGTTGGAGCGCTGGCCACCCACCGGCGCGACGGTGCGGTTCGCCTCGAGCTGGACCGAGTGCACCAGCAGGTGCAGTCCTTCCGGGGGATGCGGGAACTGTCCGCACAGCGCCGCCTCCGCGTGTGCCGAGGCGGCCGCGGCGGCCCGCCAGGGCTCGGTCCGTGTCGCCCGGCGAAGCTCGCGCAGGACGGCTTTGGCCGCGATCGCCTCGACCTCGTGAGACGCCTGGCCAGTCCACAGCGCGGGGTCCACGATCTGCCACGCGTACTCCACCTTCGCGTGGAACGGCGCCTCGACGGTGTCGCTGGGCATGTCGTCGAGCACCTCCGCCTCGTGGCGAGCCAGGTCGGGCGCTACGCCGCCGGTCGTCAGCCGGACCAGCTGGACCTTGGCGCTGAGGCCGAAGCCGACGTCCGCCGCGGCGCCACCGAACCGGGCGATCACTGCCTGTTCCGCTGCCCCTGGCTGGTCGTATCGGTAGCTCCGGGTGAGCTGGGAGACCCGATTAACCAGCTCACCGCGACACAGGCCAGCGGCCTGCCGCTCACGCTCGGGCGACCAGTCGCGCCACTGCAGCGGGTCGCTCACGTGCCACAGCATCTCGACGTCCGCCCGGAACCGGACGGTGTCGAGGTCGGTCGGCAGGTCGACGTCGAACGTCTCGGAGTGCGGAGTCCGCGGCACCACCGGCAGCGCGGGGTCGACCACGAGATCGACCGATGACACGTCGACCACGATGCCGTGCCCGACTGGCAGCCTGCCGACCAGCCGGTTTGAGGCAGCCCGGGCGGCGTCCGACGCGTTGTCCCAGGCGAAGGACTGGGTGATCGGGCGCAGAATCGCGAGCAGGCGCGCGGCGCAGTGGGCCTCGGGTCGGTCGACCGGGTTGGCGACCCACGCCTTCGGGTCGGTGCGGCACCAGGAATAGACGACCGTGGCCTTGAACGACGCGCCCTGCAACGCTGACGGGACGAACTCCTCGAGGTGGCTGGGATGCAGCGTGACGTCCACGTCGATGCGCTTGCGGAAGTGACCGATCATGATCTCGCTCCGGGTCGGCGGGTGAGGTGGGCCCAACAGCCGGCCGCGGCCGTTGGAGAAGACGAAGGCCGTTCCGGGGGGTGCCACGTCGTCGTGCTGGCTGGCGGGTCCAGGGGTCATCGGGTTGGCTCCGAGATCGAGTCGAGCAGCGCGACCAGGTAGCGCGTGGTCAGCGGCGCATCTGCCTGCCAGTCGTCGAGTAGCTGGTAGAGGTGCCGCAGCTCGTCGTCGGTACCGACGCGCCCGCGCACCGCCCGGCCGAGCGGCTCTTCCAGGCGCCGGTCCTCCTCGGCCGCCAGCACCCAGTCGCGCAGGCACCTGGCCGCGGTCCGGGCGAGCTCCGGGAACTCCGCGACCGCGACCCACAACGGCTCCAGCGTCGCGGCGTCGAGTTCGTCCGCTTCGATCATGGCCAGCAGCGCCGGCCACAGCTCGGCGTCTGGAAGCCCCGCGGCCGTGGCGTCGAGCGCAAGCTGGAGGAAGGCGTGTGCCGCGGTGCGCCGCACCGCCTGCCGTTCGTCGCTCGCCCAGTCGACCAGGTCGCCTACTACCAGCTTGCGGAGCGAGGCCGGGGCACCGTCGAACAGCTCGTAGACGCTCTGGCTGATAGCGCGGGACACCACCAGGCTCGCGGTGTCGGCGAGGTCGCCCAGCACCTGCAACGCCCGGTAGGGATTGGTGCGCCCCACGCTGGCGCCCCAGGCACGCGCCGTGGTCCACAGCCGCCAGGGGTTGCTGGTGTGGCGACGCCAGTCGGTGAGCATGCGATGGACGTGCGGGGCGAGCTCGACCGTCTCGGCCGGTACCCGCAGCGCCGCGAGCACCGCTTCCCGGTACCGCTGGTTAGGGCTCGTCGACCAGGGCAGCCACAGCTGCCGGCGCACGTCGTCGAACGCGAATCGGCTGATCAGCCCGGTCGCGGCTGCCGCCCGCACCCGAACGACGGAGCGGCGGTCGGTCGCGAGTTCGGCCAGCCAGGCGAGCAGCGGCAGTTGGGCTTCGGCGTGGTCCTGCCACGCCCACTCGAGGACCCGGCGAGGGTAGGTGGAGTCGCGGAACCGCAGCACCTTGGTACGCACCAGGCCGAACCCGGTCGGTTCGAGGCCCTCGGTGACCTCCGCCAGCGACACCTTGAGTAGGTCCGCCAGCCCCACCCCGAGCGGACCAGCCGGCAAGCCCGGCACCGCCTCGGCTTCCGGCGCTGGGCCGGGCGCCCGCGTGGCCGTGCCGGTGACGCCCGTGCCAGCGGTCGTGCCAGCGGTGGAGCCGGCCGGATGGGCGTTCGCGGCCGGCGCGAGGCCGGCGGCGCGCAGGTGCGTGACCAGCAGGGCCGCCGCCTGCGCGACGGTCCGGTAGGGGCGGCCGTCCAACACCGCCAGGGCCAGCACAAACGCCATCTGCTGCGTGTCGAGTCCAGACAGCCAGGCATGGATGCGCGAGGTGGAGTGGTTGCCCGCCCACGCGGTGGCTCGTTGCAGCCGTTCCGGTTCGTCCTCCCACCGGGCGAGCCGGGAAGCCAGTTCGGCGACGGCGGTGGCGTCGGGCCCGTTCGCAACCAGCCCGTCCAGCATCACGCTGATCTCGGGCGTGGCCGCGATCCGGGCCTTCACCTCGTCGGGTTTCACGCCCTCCGACCACGCGACGTGGCTGGCCAGCAGGGCGAGCGCCGAAGGCGGCTGCTCGCCGTCGACGAGGTAGCCGTCCAGGTCGCCGCGGAACGAGACCTCGGCGTCCACCGTGACGACGAGGTAGGAGTCGATCTCGGCGAGCTCGCGCCCGATGCGGTCGAGATCGGATGCGCGAAGCGCTGCCAGGTCGTCGAACGGCGCGTTCTCCACCAGGTACGCGGCCTGTCGCGGCAGTGGGCGGGCGCCTCGGAACGTCAGCCGCCGCAACGGGACGGCCGGGTCGGGTTCGAGCCTGCGCACCCCGCCGCAGCCGCCGTCACCTCGGTAGTGGCTGTCGCACAGTTCGGCCAGCACGCGCAACGCGGTGGTCCCTCGGCCCCACCCCGGTACGGCGCGGAACACCACCACCCGCCGCTGACCGACGGCGCGCAGCAGCCGCGGGTAGCAGGCGGGCGGCACGAACGACGCCGTGAGCCGGTCCAGCACCGAGTCCGGCACGCGGCCTGACTCGGCGTCGCCCCGGCGCGTCCCGCCGTGAGGCTCGCCGGGGCCGCCGAGCCCCCCAGACCCACCGATGACGTCGCCGGTGCGGGCGCCGAATATGGCGATGCCGCCGTTCATGACGAGGCTGGCGTTCTCGATCGCGTTGCTCAGTTCCGCCGAGCGCCTGGGCCGGTCGGCGTCGGTGTCGTCGGAGCCCTCGTCGGAGTCAGGGTCGGCGCGGTCGTCGTTGGCGCTGTCGTCGCCCGGTGCGTCGCCGTCGGGATCGGCGTCGCCCTCGGCGCTGTCGCCGGTCTTCGTTCCGCCGCTCGCCGGGGCCGCGTCCCGCCCCGCCGCTGCCGCCGCGGCCGTGCCAGGCTCGGCGGCCGGGAGCATCGGGCCCACCGGAGGGGGCACCTCGGACGGGACGGCCCGGGGC
>NZ_CAUVXO010000490.1:3109-3926 GCF_963555865.1 Protofrankia sp. Cr1 | reverse complement strand
AGTCGAGGGCGCGCTAGCCTTGATCTGCATCGATGAGATCCCTTCAAGATCCGATGCTCTGGGGTTCCGGTGGGTGGCAGCCCGCCGGAACCCCGTTTTTCCTCAGAGGCAGTCATCTCGTCGGTGGTCGTGGGGTGTCAGGGCCTAAGCCCCGCCACACCCCCGCTGTGTGAATCCATGGGGTCCGAGCGGAACCGCCCCACCCGAATTTGTGTTTCCGTTGAGCCGGCTCGAGCAGTGCGGGCCGCGTCGAGCAGCTCCCGCACCACCCGGATCGCCTCGGACGGCTGGCCGTTCAGGCCGAGTCGTCGGCCGGCGTCATCGCGGCGGCCCAGCGTGTGCGCGAGCACCTCGCGGGCGGCGCGGACCTCGTCCTCAGCGGCGCCGTCGGCGATCGTGAACGCGTAGGCGACCAGTGCATCACCCTCGGCGGCCACCGCATCCGCGTAGTCCCGCGCTGCCGTCCACTCCCGTGCCGAGAGGTGACGCACATCGGCCAGCGCCCGCGCCAACTCCACCGAGCCCGCCGGGCGGGCCATCACCGGGGCCGTCATGACGTGCGTACCGGGGTGCGAGCCGGGCGCCGCAGCGTCCGGCGTTCGTCTTCGTCCAGGCCGCCCCAGATGCCGGCGTCCTGCCCGGTGGTCAGCGCCCAGTCCAGGCAGGCACATCGGACCGGGCACCGGGCGCACAGCGCCTTGGCCGCCGCAACCTGACGTTCCACCGTGTCGCCGGAGGTGCCAGCGGGGAAGAACAGGTCCGGGTTCGTATTCCGGCAGGCCGCCCGCTGCCGCCAGTCCACGCTCATGCCGCACCG
>NZ_CAUVXO010000490.1:0-3040 GCF_963555865.1 Protofrankia sp. Cr1 | reverse complement strand
TCGGTGGCGCGGAGGTCGCCGGTCAGGGCCAGGAGCAGGTCGGCGGTGGTGACGTCGACGAGCTCGATCACCCCGTGCATGCGGGTGTCGGGGTGGCTGTCGGCGAGAGTGTCGCCGGCGGCGGCCGCCTCGTCCCGGTCGTCGAACGGGCCGGTCATCGGTCCGCCTCCTCGGCGAGGCTGCGGGCGTGGTCGGCGTCCACGTCGGTGAACGTGTCCGGGAGGTGGTGGCGCTGCTCGTCGACCCAGGTGAGGAAGGCGGCCTTCGCCTGGGCTGCGGTCGTGTCGGTCGCCGCGCCGATCTGCCGCCAGCCCGCGCCGGCGCGCAGAGCCCGCAGGACGGTGGTCTGCAGTCCGAACCGGGCGCTTTGGGTCAACGCGACTTCGGTGGCCAGCAGTTCCAGCACCTCGTCGGTGTCGATCCGCTGGCCGCTGGCGTGGCGCACCGCGATGTCCAGGCCCAGGTCAGAGGCCCGGGTCGCCAGCAGCAGCGGCGTCGCGATCTGGCCTGGTGGGTACAGGACGTCGTCGGGTCGGCGGGGGCGGTTCACTTCTCACCGCCGCGGCGTAGCAGTTCCCGGGCGAGCCGCTCGATCTCTCGGGCGGTGGCGTCGGCGAGGTTGTCGGCGCGCGGAGTCGCGCACTCGTCTGAGCGCGCGCTAGCCTTGATCTGCATCGATGAGATCCCTTCAAGATCCGATGCTCTGGGGTTCCGGTGGGTGGCAGCCCGTCGGAACCCCGTTTCCTGTCAGAGGTGGTCGTCTCGTCGGTGGTCGTGGGATGTCAGGGCGTAGGCCCCGCGACACCACGCAGTGTGAATCCGGGGGGTCCCATCGGAACCGTCCGACCCGACTTTTTGGTTTCCGTGGTTGTTCGGAACCGTTTCGTACCGCTCGCGGTGTGTACGTGGGTTCAGGTGCGCCCCTGGAATGCGGCGAGCCGGCGGCGGGTCGTGGTGCATGGTCAGGCTTCCGACGTCTTGTGGCGGCGTCTATCCGACGGGCGAGCCGGCGAGGATCGCTTCCACCACCGACCGACGGAAACGGCGATGACCGTTGGGAAGCGCGATCGAGGTGATGCGGCCTTCCCGGGCCCATCGGGCCAGCGAGCCGGTGTCAATGCGCAAGGTGTCGGCAACCTCGGCGGGGGTCATCAAGGGGTCTGGATCGGCTGTGGGAGCCAGGGTGGGCGTCGTCCCCGTCATGACCCGGTCGCCTTATTGCTGATGGCGCTCTGCACTGAGCTCATCGTGTTGTCGACCTCGTCGACGCAAGTGCCGAGGTCGAGAACCAGGTCCCCGTCGTACTCGCACTCGTCAAGCGCCTTGATGGCCTCCGTCAGGGTGCCGATCGCGGCGAGCAGGTCGCCGCGGATCGAGACCCGGTCCAGCTTGGGCACGTGGCTCACTGTCGCGATCTCCTTCATCTGCTCCGTTTGACGTAGGACGTAGGACGTCCTACGTGATGCACGGTGTCACACGGCTGCGGCGGCCGTCAAGGAAGACGTAGGACGTCCTGCGTGGACTAACGTGGGGGCCACGCGAGCACGTGACTGATCAGGAGAGACGAGGTGCAGGTCGGATGACCGTTGACGCTCCGAAGTCTCGCTATCGGCAGGTAGCTGATCTGCTCAGGCGAGACATCACCCTTGGTAAGTATCCGCCCGGGTCGACGCTGCCCAGTGAGCAGGATCTGGCCAGCGAGGTGGGCGTGTCTCGCGTGACGATCAACCGTGCTCTCCAGATCCTGCGCGCCGAGGGCATGGTGCGGGTGCTGCGCGGGCGGGGGACGGTCGTGCGCTCTGTCCCGCCGATCGATCGGCATAGCAACCGGCGATATGCACGCGCCGCTCGCGAGGAACACGGCGCCCGGGGTGCCTTCGATGCCGAAATCCGGCGCCTTGGCCTGATACCTCGATCCGACATCGTCCAGCTGGAGCCGGTCGACCCGCCCGAAGCGGCGGCGAAAGCACTCGGGCTTGATCCAGGCGACCGGGTCCTGATTCGCAAGCGTCACATGTATGCGTCCGACGAACCGGTTCTTCTGGCCACGTCGTACATTCCCTGGGCTCTCGCCGAGCAAGCCGGCGTGACCAACAAGAACACCGGTCCGGGCGGAACCTACTCACGGCTCGCCGAGCTTGGACAGGGGCCGGTGCGGTTCACCGAGGACATCCGAGCCCGCATTCCCACAGACGACGAGGAAGCGTTCTTCGATCTGGCCGAGAATCAACAAATATTCGAGATCATCCACATGTCGTGGACGGTCGACGATCGGCCGGTGGAATACCGCATCGACGCTCTGCCCACGTTCCAATGGATCCTGCACTTCGAGTGGCCGGCCGAGGTCGTCAACCCGGACGGCCGGTCGTGACGGTCCGGCAGACGGCGGTCCGAGTCGCCGAACTGCCGGCCGCGGCTGGCCACGGCCAGGACCGGGTGCTGATCGGTGAGAACATCGTCATCGTCCTGGACGGCGCGTCCGGATCGGACGGCACGATCAGCGTGGCCGCCTACGTAGACGCCCTCGGTGTCCAACTGCTTGGAGCACTCGAGCGCCGGCCGGCGGCACCCCTGCGAACCACGCTGCGCACGGCGCTCCGGGGTGTCACCCAGGCCCTCGACCTGCAGCCGGGCGACTCGCCGTCCTCAACCGTCAGCATCATCCGGTCCTTGCCGGGCCACGTCGACGTGCTCGTACTCGGCGACACCCCGGCGTACGTTGCGACCCGATCCGCCGGCGTCGAGCGCATCTTCGACGACCGCCTCGATCGACTCCCCGTGAAGCACCGACCGGCGGCTCTCGCCCGGCTGCAAGCCGGGGGCGGGTACGACGACGAACATCAGCGCATCCTCCGCGATATGAGGATCGAGAAAGCGCCGTACCAGAATGCCGCCGGTGGCTACTGGATCGCCGAGGCCGACCCTTCGGCGGGCTGCGAGGCACTTGTGCGATCTTTTGCCGCTGAGGACATGCTGTGGGCCGCCATCCTCACGGACGGCACCGAAGATCCGATGCTACATCTGGGCGTCAGCATTGAAC
>NZ_CAUVXO010000489.1:0-3862 GCF_963555865.1 Protofrankia sp. Cr1 | reverse complement strand
TTATAGTTTTGCTCTCCACTTCGAGCCTGATTGCGAAGCTCTGGCCAGGCCCTCCGTGCGGTCCGATGACGTCGGCCGCGAGCGTCCGCAGGAAATGCTGGACGAGCAGCGCCTGCTCGTTGACGTCGGAATCGAGGGTGACCCGGCCCTGCTGGCTGAGGACCGCCGAGAAATGCTTGTCCGGCGCGAAGGTGAGGCGGGAGAAGTCGCCGTACATGCGGTCCCTCCTGGAGACTGGTGTCGGGTGCGGTGCAGGTCGGGATCAGGTGACGACGACGATGCCGGCATCGGTTCCGGCCGGGACGAACTGGTCAAGACGCGCCCGCAGGTTGGCGGCCCGCTGCGCGGTGAAAAGGTCGTGGAAGGCGCCGAGTTCGGATTCGTCGTCCGCCCCGGTACTGATCTCCGGAGCGGATCCGACGGCGAGCTGGGCATGGCCGGGGGTGCCGTAGCGGGAGCTGGTGAACCGCGGTCGCACCCGGCCCTCCTCCCGCACCCGGGCGAGCGTGGCCTCGGTCGCGTCGAGCCGGCCGAGGCGGACGGCCTCGTCGACGGCCGTGCGCACCCCGTCGGGCTGGCAGCCGTACCGGACGGGCGTGCGTGAGCCGGGCGGGACGTAGCAGAACCGGACGCAGCCGACCTGCCGGCGCACCACCCGGACCGGACCGGTGAAGATCGAGTTCTCGGCCAGTTCGACGGCGTGCACGCGGATGTGCCCGAACACGGTCGTCCGCCGGACGGTCACCACCGCGTACGCGTGGCAGGCATCGGGTGCGCCAAGCGCGTCCTGGTCGTCGTCGGTGGCGTCAAGGATGCTGTCGGCGATGCAGATCGACATCGGATCGGTAGCACGTTCGTCCGCGCTGACCCTGACCGTGCCGAGGATGGCGCGTTCCACCCGCAGGCAGCCGACCTGGCCGGTGAGCTCGATGCTCGGTTCGGTACCGACCTCGGGCTCGCAGTCGTGCCCGAGGCTCCAGCCGGGCACCAGCGTGCAGTGCCGGACGACCACCTCCTCGACCGTCCCGCTGACCAGGATGCCTCGCCCGGAGACCAACAGGCCGTCGAGGACGAGTCGCGGTGGCTGGTCGCCGCGGTCCAGCGCCGGGGCCGACGCCGGGGCCAGCTCGGCCTCAGCCTCAGCCTCGGACTCGGGGTGATCCGCCGGGCCGCGGACACGCAGACTGTCCGGACGGTTGCCGTACCAGTTCAGCAGTCGTAGCACCGGCCGTCTGCCCTGCGCGGCGCGCAGCTCCAACCGCTCTCCGTAGGCCAGGATGATCTCGATGGGCTCCTGGTAGGCACCGCTGTCGGTGATCTCGATGACCGCGTCCCGCAACGCCACGGCGTTCGGATCGGCCTGCTTGTCCGCCTGCCAGGCGGCGACGGCACCCATGATCTCCTGGTGCTGCTCGCCGGGGCCGACCCGATAGACCCTCCGGTGGACCTCCGCCCCGGCTGTCGGTGACAGCGGCCGTTCGTACTCACCCCCGCCGAGGTCGTCGCTGAACCCGTAGCGGTAGCTCACCCACACCCCCGATTCGGGTGCCGCCCGTGGGGAGAAGGCGATCCGGCCCAACACCGGGTCGACCGCCACATCCTCGCCCTGCGGGCGATACGCCCAGTCGCGCAGGTCCGCGGGCACGATCCGCTCGAGCGGGACGGGTCGGCGCTCGGCGTCCCGCCAGATGAACAGACTGCGCGTGAGGCCGTAGTAGTCGGCGGTGCGCTCGGCGAAGGCGCGTCGCCGGATAGGCACCGGCAGGTTGGTCTCCGCCGCGATGTGGGTCGGGTCCGGTTCGGGCGCCGGGCGGGCGAACAGCGGCGTGTCGTTGCCGAGCAGAGAGAAGGTGAAGTGGTGGCGGGCGGCGTCGATGCACAGCGCCGGGGCGTTCGTGACCGGGTAGGTCCGTAGGCGCCAGACGAACAGCGCCACGCTCGGGATGGCGTACCGGCGCGGCCGGCGGGCCGCATTCGGACGACTGACGGTGACGGTGTGCGCGAGCTCGTCGAACGGCCCGTCCACGCGGTCGAGTGCGTCCCCCTGACGCAGGTCGGCGGTGCGGCCACGGCGAATCCGCCACGCGTTGTCCGCCGCTGCCGGTCGAAAGAGCCGGACTGGTGCGCTGACGCCGAGCAGCGGGGCGAACTCCACGGCGCGGGCCGGCCAGCCGGCGACGTCGGCGGCGAGTTGTTCCAACAGGGCGAGGCTGCCCTTGCGGCGGTGGGCGTGAACCGTGTTCGCGACGTCGGTGCGGGACGCGATCGCCCTGGTCAGCGCCGTGGTCTGCGCGCTGGACGAGCCGCCCGCACCCGGCTGTGGGCCGGGGTCCGCGGCCGGGTGCAGGGGAACATGGCCGACGAGATCGCCGAGATATGGGACGACCCAGTCTGCGCACGTCTCGATGAACCAGTTGTCGTAGAGCGCCTCGATGTCGCCCTGGACGATCTCCACCTGTTCGTTGATCACCTGGAGCAGGGCTCGTAGCGGCTCACCGAACTCGACATCCCGGATGCGATGGATGGCGGGCAGCAGCGCGTACAACCGGTCGAGGTCGGAGGCGAGATCGGGGTCGTGGCGGCTCATGAACGGATCTCCTGCAGAATCAGCGTCTCCGGCACGTCCGGACTCATGATCGCGAGCTGGGCCGGCAGAACACCGACACCGGGACCGGTAGCGGGGGGTTCGGGCGGTCGCCGGGCCGGGTACATCCTGATCCGGGCCGGTGGCGGCGACGTCAAGGTGCCTGCGAGCCCGTTGAGCTCACTGATGGTGATCGACTCTGGCACGGTGGTCAGGACGTCGACGTCGACGTAGTCGACCCCCGGCACCGCCTGGACGGTCGCGATCACATCGCTGAGGACGACATCCTGGCCGAGGTCGCGGCGGTCGAAGGAGAAGCGGTCGAGCAGCGCGGCCCGGACCGCCGGCTCCACCCGCGTCCACAGGTAGTCGGGCAGCACCCGGATGTTCGCCGCGCACAGGATCAGTGCCAGATCCCGGACGGCGAGCCGGGTGGGCTGCGCCGGGTCGCCGTGGCGTGCCAGCGCCTGGCGCAACCCGCGGAACAGCTCCGAGTCCTCGTCGATCGGGATGTTGTCGGCGCCGGCGACCGTGACGTGGATGACGGTGCGCCGCCCGTCGGACAGCCTGGTCGCGGCGGCTTTGCCGATCCCGGCCCGTGCCCGCGCGAAGTCGGCGTAGTCCGACACCGACACCAGATGGTCGAGGGCGAGCAGGCCGACGGCGGCGTTGCGGCGCACCGCGTCCCGGCCGTCGGGGTCGGCACCGCCGGTGGCGGGCCGCGGGTTGGTGACCGCGCTGACCCGCGGCGGGCGGCTCTGCAGCTGGGTGATCAGGCCGGCGTCGACATTGCCGGCCCGGCCAAGCCCAACGCGGTAGCTCGCGGTGATGTTCTCCTGGCCGGTCGCCGGCCGGGCGCCGTGCACACCGTCGCCGAACAGCACGATCGTTCCATCCGGTCCGGTCTGACCCACGCCGGCATCCGCGCGGGTCAGATAGGTGTGGTCGGTGGGGCCGGCGGCCATCAGGTCGTCGGTGGCCGCCCAGCGCACCCCGTTGACCCGGGTCACCAGGGTGGATTGCGCACCGGACGCCGCGGCGCTCGGCAGGTAGGTCAGCGGCGCCCGGCGCAGCGTGAACGCCTGGAACGGGGTGGACGCGTCGCCGCTGCCGAGCACCTGCGTGGCGGATTGCCCGTGGGTCGCGCGTACCACGTTACCGCTGATCCGCGCGGTGTCGCAGCGATAGATGTAGCGCAGCGGCGCGGCAAGAGTGATCGTGGTGTGCACGGTGTCGCCCGGACGGCCGTCCGCCACGCCCTGGCTGACACCGGAAATC
>NZ_CAUVXO010000488.1:3114-4860 GCF_963555865.1 Protofrankia sp. Cr1 | reverse complement strand
GGCCAGCCGAGCCTTCTGACCCCCGCGTACCGGATTCACCGGCCTGTGCGCAGCAGGTCAGACCGCCGCTTGTACTCGTCCTCGTCGATCTCCCCGCGGGCGAACCGCTCGGCCAGCACATGCTCGGCATCGGCCTGTCCGCTGCCGGTACCCGGGTGGCCGGCGGTATGACCGCCGCCCACATAGCGAACGAGCGCGACGACACCAGCGATGATCAGGCTCCAGAACAGGACCGTCATCACGGACATCATGAGCCAGGCACCCCAGCCCCAGCCCCACATCATCGCTATCACCCTCCTGAAAGAAGACGCGCCCAGCCCATGGCATGGTCGTTCACCTCTTGTTGGAGAGCGTCCCCATTTCCGCACCGTTGAACCAGGGCCGAACGGATCAACCTGATCTGGATGATGGGCACTTGCCTTCGACATCGCCCTCGCGTGCAGGCCGGCTTCGCCACCCGGCTGGTCACCGCGCTTCGCGCGGCCCCCGGCTATCTGCCCATCAGGCCACCGATTGCCACTCGCAGCACTCCGGGGAACAGCCGCTGACCAAGCGCCACCGGCCCCGCGACACCTGGAAAGATCCAGAAACGGTTCCTGTCGAGACCACGTTCGATCGCGGCGACCGCGGCCACCGGTGTCATCATCGTACGCTGTGAGACCGCCTTCGCCGCGGGCATGTCGTCGAGCATCGGGGTCGCCACCGCCGGCGGACAGACACAGCTGACCTTTACACCAGTCCCGCGAAGTTCATGCCGCAACGTCTGGGCGTAAATGATCAGCGCCGACTTGGTTGCGCCGTAGGGACCGTGCTGCGGCACCGGCAACCAACCGAGAATCGACGAGAAAAGAACGATCATGCCCGACCCCTGCGCGAGATACCCGGGTAGCGCGGCTGTCACCGTGTTGACCGTGCCCTGGTAATTCACCGCCATGATCCTCGCGTGCACAGCCGCGGGAGTCTCGACGATCCTGCCCGTGTGCCCGATCCCAGCGGCAGTCACAAGCAGATCGTGGCTCTGCGCGGTCACAACAGCAGCCATGGCGTCCGCGTCGGTGACATCGACGGTATGAGTCGTCACTTTTCCAGGACCGGCATCCTTGAAGACCTTGAGGCCGGCTTCGTCCCAATCGACCGCAATCAGGTCTATGCCGCGCCTGACCAGACGAAGGGCGAGGAGCTGTCCCATTCCGCTTCCGGCACCGGTCACCAGGGCCCGATGAACCTCGTACTTCGCTGTCATCGGTTACTCACCAGGATTCCTGTTGATGCCATCCCGCATACCAGCTTCCTCAATCGAGTCGACATGTATGTCCGGTACTCCTACCCGGCACGCAACCTCATATCGGCAAAGCAAACATCCGGTGACCGTACCAGCGGTCGCCACAGGTCGTTCTTGGTATGGCAGAGTCGCTACCTGCGGCGAGTCCGGATCCAACCCCGGCAGGCCGGATCGCCGACCGACAGAAAGCCTTTACCAACGAAGAGCGGCCCGCAGGATCAAGGTATTGCGTCGCCTGCTAGAAGTCGAGCAGACACTCGGGCAGGCCGGACGGAACCAGAACGAGGATGCGCCGTCACGGCTGGGGAGGACGACCCGCGGATTACCGAGGAAGAAAGCGTGGAGTTACATCGGTAATGTTGTGAAACCCCACTGCCGTAGGGGTTTGATGATCAAACCGTCGCAACCCTACGAGTTCTTCCTCAGTAAGAAGAGCTGGCGGCTTGTCTGCATTTGACGACCGC
>NZ_CAUVXO010000488.1:1393-2710 GCF_963555865.1 Protofrankia sp. Cr1 | reverse complement strand
TTTACCGTTGGCCTGGGAGGTGCAGCGCGGCGGTGTGATCAGACCGTGGCCTGGCGGATCGTGGTGAGTCCACCGGCGAAGAGCGTGGCCGTGAGGGCGGCGAGTACGCCGGTCAGCCCGGCGGCGCGCAGGGCGCTGAAGAAGTGGCCGATGCCTGGCCAGGCATGGGTCCAGGTGGCGATGAGTGTGGCGGCGAGCAGCACGGTGATCTGGCCGGCGATGAAGGCGACCAGGCCGGTGACGTTCCAGCGGCGGTAGACGATACCGAACCACATGCCGTAGACGAACAGCAGCGCCAGGCCCACGAACGAGGTCAGCCAGGTGAGATACCACGGCCCGGCGAGGATGTAGGTCACCCGGAAGAAGTGCAGGGTCACGCCCCATCCGCCGGTGGCCCGCTCGATGGCCTGTAGCACGGTGAGAGCGAGTCCGTAGACGGCGGCGAGGCCGGCGGTCCCGAGGTAGTAGCAGCGCCGGCTGACTCCGAGGGCGAGTCCGAACGGCAACGACCGGGAGGTGCTGAGCAGCCCGCAGAAGAATATGTAGGTGTAGATCGAGGCTAGCCCGCCGGTGTGGTTGCCCGGGGTCTCGGCGGCGACGACCAGGTTGACGGCGAAGCTGAACGCCAGGATCGCCCAGGGCATCACCACGTAGATGACCCGTTGGATGAGGTGGTAGCGGGCAACGTTGATGACGGTGAGCCAGCTGGTCATGCGCTTGTCCTCTCCTGCGGCTCCTCGGCGGCCCGGCCCGAGGCGTGGACCATCACCTGCTGCAGCGACAGGGATTCCACGCTGAGGTGCAGGTCGCGGGCGCGAATCCGGTCGCCGTCATCGAGGGCCCCGACGACGACAGACTCCTGGGAGGCGATCTGGCGGCGGTCCCAGGTGGGGCGGCCGGCGACGAGCTCCTCCACCGCGGCGGTCGGGCCGCTCACGGTCGTGAACGCGCCGCGAATGTCGTCGGCGGCGGCGTCGAGGATGACCCGCCCTCGGTCGATCATCACCACCCGTTCCAGCAGCCCGGCGACCTCGTTGATCAGGTGGGTGGACAGCAGCACCGTACGGGGGTGCTCGGCGTACTCGACGAGCAGCCGGTCGTAGAACAGCTGGCGGGCGACCGCGTCGAGACCGGCGTAGGGCTCGTCGAACAGCGTCACCTCGGCCCGTGCCGCCAGGCCGATCACAATGCTCAGCGCCGAACGCATCCCCCGGGAGAGCCGCTTGATCGCCCGGTCGGTCGGCAGGTCGAACTCGCCGGTCAGCGTCTCGGCCAGCTCACCACTCCAGTTGGGATAGAACCATGACGCCACCTTCA
>NZ_CAUVXO010000488.1:0-817 GCF_963555865.1 Protofrankia sp. Cr1 | reverse complement strand
GGCGTGGCCGACCGTGAAGTCGGGGAAGACTTGATCTTCGCGAACGAACACCATGCGGCGCAGGATGGCGTCGTTCTCGATCGGGCTGGCGCCCAGCACCAGGATCTGCCCGGCCGAGGGGCGCTCCTGGGCGGCGACGATGCGCAACAGGGTGGTCTTGCCGGCGCCGTTGCGACCCAGCAGCCCGGTGATGGACGGCCCTTCGATGTCGAGCGTGACGTCGTGGAGGGCGAGGTGGTTGCGGTAGCGGCGGGTCAGGCCGGTCACCGAGATCGTCGCCGTCACAGCGTGATACCTCCCTGGGCGTGGATGGCTTCCTGGATCAGCGCCACCAGCGCGTCGGCGTCGATCCCGAGCCGGTGGGCCTCGGCGACCAGCGGCTGCACGTAGCGCTCGGCGAACCGCTTGCGGCGCTCCTCGAGCAGTCGCTCGCGGGCGCCGGCCGCCACGAACATGCCGATCCCCCGACGCTTCTCCAGCAGCCCGTCGTCGGTCAGTCGGTTGATGCCCTTGGCCGCGGTGGCCGGGTTGATCCGGTGGTAGGCGGCCAGTTCGTTGGTCGACGGCACCCGTTCGCCCTCCGCGAGCGCACCCTCGGCGATCTCCTCGGCCAGCCGCTGCGCGATCTGGGCGAACAGCGGTGTCCCGTCATCGAGCACATCCACTCCCCGGGGGCCGGCGATGTCTATGCTCGTCGGTTAGTTACAGAACTAACGTACTGGGGAAGCGAGATCTGTCAAGGGCGGACGATCGATCGGCACAGACCGCGACCCCCGCCACGAGCGGGCGTTGCCTCGCCGGCGGGGATGTCGGGCGA
>NZ_CAUVXO010000487.1:0-3879 GCF_963555865.1 Protofrankia sp. Cr1 | reverse complement strand
CAGCCCGGCCGATCTACTCCTCCTCAACAAGGGCGATTCTTCGAAGACAACAGATCGCAGTCGGTGCAGTGAGCCGCCGGTCGTCGCGCGTCGGGAGAGCCAACCGACAGCACGGTATCGGACAGCGGTTCGGGCCAGCACATCGGTGCCGTCTGTTCTGGCGTCGCCGCATCCGATCGCAGCCGATGTTTTTGGTCAACCGTGGCAGAAGGAGATTATGCGCGGCTGCCAGCGGGAGGCAGGTGACACCGACAAGCGTGTAGCGGGTTCGCTGTTGGCCGGATCGCCGGTATCCCCGATCCGGGCTGTCGCGGCAGCGGGAAGCCGGGTCAGTCTCCTGGCTCCCAGCGGCCGGTTCTTCTCGGGGACAACCGTCGACGCCTGGATGTACCCGGCGGTCGCCGGCAGCAGGATCCTCGCCACCGTTCCACCCGGCCACCTGGATGATCCGCTGCTTCGCACAGCTCGCCGGGTATTGATGGTCGGCGTGACCGACGACGGCGACGCGCCTGGACTCTTCGGGATGGACGCCCGGTTGGCCCGCTGTCGGCTGACAGGCGGGTCAAAAAAGGCCCGGCTGGTGATACCGCAGGCATACGCCTTGGACGACGTGACCTCAGGAATCGTGTGGGCGGTCGCCAACATGGACGAAGCCCTGCTTGCCGACGACGCCGCGTTAGACGGCTGCCGCCGACAAGCCACCGGCTACACGCATTTACCGCGCTCCGCGGTCAGTCGCGACATCGCAGACGGTCTGGATACCGTGTCGCAGATGTGGCTGGGTTCGGCGTTCTGCGCCGGGCACATCCTGCGGCACGCGAGGGACTTCGGTGACGCACCGGTATTCTGGACCCGGGAACAGCGCGGTGAAGAGGCGAGCGCCTGGCTGCTGTTCGCCCATAAATACGCCTACCTGGCCGCTCTCGCTGGCCGGGACCCGAGAACCGAGTCGTCACGGGTACTGTGCGTCCCACCAGATACGGTCACCTCATCACCCGGCCCGGAACGGATTCTCCTCCTGCTCGCGGTGGCGCTGATGGAATCCTTCGGCATTCACGTCGAAGTGTGCCCCGACCTGGACTATGCAGCGGTGGGGGGTTTCGTCCTCGACCCGCGGCGACGCGCGGTCGTCGCCAACTGGGTCGACGCGGACGGCATCTGGCACGTGGACATCACCGACAACCGGACGGCCATGCGGGAATACGCCGACGCCTGCGGTTATGCCCGCGCCCACTCGGTCATCAGCGCATCGGCCTCCGCACCGCGGCTGCATGCCCTGGCCGACTACCTGGACCTCGACTGGCCCTGGATGGTCCAGCGATGCGCGGAACTGGGAGAGTACGGATGCACCGGGCTGGTCGCACCGCATAGCCGGCTGCTCTCGCTCGCCGGCGTGGACCGAGCCTGCCGCTACCTGGGCGCGCTTGACCGGTCGGCGACCCGAACCTCTGCCACCTGACCTGGAGGGCACACATCGTGGCTGTCAGTCCCGGGATGCCCGGCCGTCGGGTGATTGTCTACGGGCTCGGCGGCACGATCGCCATGACCGCAGCCGGCAGCGACGGGGTGGCACCCACACTGTCCACGGCCCAGCTGGTCGCCTCGGTGCCCGGTCTGGCGGCAACCGGCATCGGCGTCGAGGTCGAGGATTTCCGCCGGCTCCCCGGCGCTTCCCTGACCTTCGACGACATCACCGCCCTGGCCCAGTCGGTGCACGAACTCACCACCGCCGATCCGGGCATCGACGGGGTGGTCGTCGTCCAGGGCACCGACACCATCGAGGAAACCGCTTACCTGCTCGACCTGCTCCACCCCGAGGCCTGCCCCGTCGTGGTGACCGGCGCGATGCGCCCCCCGCAGCTGGCCGGCGCGGACGGACCAGCCAACCTCCTGGCCGCCATCGCGGTCGCGGCCAACCCCCACACCGGCGATCAAGGATGTTTGGTGGTGCTCGCCGACGAGATCCACGCCGCCCGCCGGGTCCGCAAAACCCACACCAGCGCGGGCGCCACCTTCCGCTCCCCCACCGGCGGGCCTCTGGGCTACCTGGTCGAAGGCCAACCGCGAATGGTCAACCGTCTGACCCACCGCACGGTCCTACCCCGGCCGGCCGCCGGCAGCCCACCGCCCCGGGTGGCATTGGTGACCATCGTCCTGGGCGACGACGGACTCCTGCTGGAACACCTGCCCGGCCACCTCGACGGGCTGGTCGTCGCCGCCTTCGGCGTCGGCCACGTCCCGGCCGCGCTGGTGCCCCTCCTCGACACTCTCGCCCGGCGCATCCCGGTCGTGCTGGCCTCCCGCACCGGCGCCGGCTCCGTCGCCGCGGCCACCTACGGATTCCCCGGCTCCGAACGGGACCTGCTGGGCCGCGGACTGATCTCAGCAGGGTTCCTCGACCCGCTCAAAGCCCGCATCCTGCTGCACACCCTGCTCACCGCCGGCAGCGACAGGCCGACCATGACCGCGGCGTTCGGTGTGGCCGGTGGCTACACCGATCCGGCCCGCTGGCCGTGGCCGCGCCCAGGTCGCACCGACAGCCAGCCACGGAGCCCGGGATGCGTAGCCACGAACTGACCCTGGGCCGCCGATTCGCGGTCGCCTTCGACCACGGTGAGGACTTCTTCACCGCCCTGACCGACTTCTGCCGCGCCAACGACGTCCGCCACGGCTACATCCCGATGTTCATCGCCGGCTTCAGCGCGGTGGACGTCGTCGGCACCTGCGGGAAGATCGACGACGTCGACGCGCCGGTCTGGTCCAGCGTCCACCTGACCCAGGTCGAAGCCCACGGCGGCGGCACCCTGGCCTACGACCACGCCCACGATCGGATCCAGCCGCACATCCACGTCTGCGTCGGACTCAAGCACCACAGCGCCACCGGCCACACCAGCCACCTGCTCGCCGCCCGCGTCCAGTTCCTCACCGAAATGATCGTCATCGAAGTGACCGACCCGCCGCTGCGCCGGGAGCCCGACCCCAACCTGTACGACGTGCCCCTGCTGCGCTTCCACCCCGGTGCGACGTCGACGTAGCCGCCTCAGCCGGGGCGAGCTGTCCCCTGTCCGGCCGGGAGCGTCGTCAACCCAGGCCGGTCGGCGACCCGGTAGCGTCACGGCGGGCCTTGCTCACGCGTGGCGGGATGCCACGCGTGGGTGGCCTGTGTTCGACTGGCCTGTTGTCTCAACTGGATCCGTGGGAGGTTTCGGTGCCGCTGCTCGACGACCAGCCCCGTTCGGTGGTTGCCGACCTGGTAGCCGGAGTGTTGCCGTACGACAGGCAGGAGGCCTCCGACCAGGCAGAGATTCTTCGGTGGGTGGCCTCGGGCGCGCCCCTGTTTCGGGTCCGGCCGCCGGCGACACCTCCTCGTCACCTCGCTGTGTACTTCGCGCTGCTGGACGAGGGCGGTCGGCAGGTCATGCTGGTCGATCACATCAAGGCCGGCTGCTGGTTGCTGCCAGGGGGCCACGTCGATGACGGCGAGGATCCGAGGGCGACGGTGGTCCGCGAGGCGGAGGAGGAACTGGGCATCGCGGCGCGGTTCCATGAGGGCCTCGGTGGGGGGCTGCCGTTCTTCCTGACGGTGACGCAGACCCGCGGAGCGCACAGCCATACCGATGTGACCGTGTGGTTCGTGCTGACGGCCGACCGGGATGAGGCGATTCGGCCCGATCTCGGCGAGTTCCGCGGGGTGAGCTGGTTCGGGTTGGACGAGCCCATCGAGTGGAACACGAGCACCTTCGATCCGCAGATGCACCGGTTCATCGCCAAGTTGAGGACGGCGTTGGTCGCGACAGGCGCGTCAACGCACTGAGTGGTCCGGTTGACTGGGAAGATCAATAACAATGTGCAAGGCGGCATGGTCGGACAGTTCCTGAT
>NZ_CAUVXO010000486.1:0-3892 GCF_963555865.1 Protofrankia sp. Cr1 | reverse complement strand
GGATTCCGTTCAAGCGTCACGATTTCCACGGCGAATGGAATTACATGATCACGGCCCGCAAGTCAGATATTAAATAATCAAACTATTTCAATACTTAGCTGCGGAGGTGGGTGAGGACGGCGAGGATGCGGCGGTTGTCGTTGGCGTCGAGGCTGATGTCGAGTTTGAGGAAGATGGCGGTGACGTGGGTTTCGACGGTGCGGGCGCTGAGGAAAAGGCGGTGGGAGATGGCGGCGTTGGAACGTCCCTCGGCCATGAGTTCCAGGACCTCGCGTTCGCGGTCGGTGAGGCGTTGAAGGAGGCCGGTGCGGTGTTGGTGGCCCATGAGGACGGTGACGACCTCGCTGTCGATCACGGTACCGCCGCCGCTGATCCGGGCGAGGGCGTCGGTGAGTTCGGTGATCTCCCCGACGCGGTCCTTGAGGAGGTATCCCACTCCGCTGTTGCTGGCCGACAGGAGTTTCACCGCTTGGGCGGTCTCGACGTACTGGGAGAGGATCAGGACGCCGATGTGGGGGTGGTGTTCGCGGATCTGAATGGCGGCGCGCAGGCCCTCGGTGGTCCCGGTGGGTGGCATGCGGATGTCGACGATGACCAGGTCGGGGTCGAGGGCCGCGACGGAGTCCAGGAGGGTCTCGGCGTCGCCGTGCTGGGCGATGATCTCGTGTCCGGCCTCGTGCAGGAGCGCTGCCAGGCCGCGGCGGAAGAGGGCGGAGTCGTCGGCGAGGATCAGGCGCATGGCAGGTCCGCGATGATCTTGGTGCCGTTGGTGCCGTTGGTGCCGTTGGTGCCGTTGGTGCCGTTGGTGCCGTTGGTGCCGTTGGTGCCGTTGGTGCCGGACACGGTCAGCGTGCCGCCGATGGAGGCGACGCGGTCGCGCAGGCCGCGCAGGCCGGTGCCCGATTCCTGGTCGGCGCCGCCCGGCCCGTCGTCGGTGACCCTGACGTGCAGACGGTCGTCGCGTTGGGTGATCTCCACCTGGGTGGTCGCGTCCGGGGCGTGTTTGGCGACGTTGGTGAGTGCCTCGGCGACCACGTAGTACGCGGTGGTCTCGACCGCCGGTGGAAATCGTCGCTGCGGGACGGCGAGGAGAGCGGCGGCGATCGCTGAGCGTTCGACGAGGGAGCGGACGGCGTCGGCGAGCCCCGCCTCGGTGAGGAGGGCGGGATGGATGCCGCGGGCCAGTTCGCGGAGCTCGCCGAGGGCCTGACGCAGGTCGGTCGATGCGGCGTCGAGCCGGGTCAGCAGGTGCGGGTCGTCGGGCAGCCGGGTCCGCAGCCGCTGAAGGGAGATGCCAAGGGTGACCAGTCGCTGTTGGGCGCCGTCGTGGAGGTCGCGTTCGATGCGGCGCCGCGCGGAGTCCTCAGCAGTGAGGATGCGTTGGCGCGACAGCCGGAGTTCTTCAGCCTGATGCGACAGTTCGGCGAGCCGCCGGTGCAGGTCGGCGTTGAGCGCGACGTTGCGGAAGACCATGACGGCCTGGGCGGCGAGGTCGCCCAGCAGTGCTTTCTCCTCCCGCGACAGCACACCGTCCTTGACGATCGTGATCGCGCCCAGGACCGTGCCGTCGTGCTCGACGAAGACGTTGGCGGGCTCGTCCGGCATCGGGGGCCGGCCTGCGGGTGTTCCGTCGGGCCATCCGGTGATGTGCTGCCAGGAGTCGTCGGCCCGGATCCAGACATGGGCGGCGGTGGCGTAGGTGGCGGCTGCGGCCGCGTGGGCGCACGAGCTCATGGCCTCGGTGCCGAGCCGGGTTTCTGCCACCTGCCGGGAGAACTCGCTCAGGATCAGGTACGGGTCGGTGCGGCGGCCGTAGACCACGTGGTGCGCGGCGGACTCGATCCTCCGTCGTACCGGCTGGAGCACCGAAACCACGACGACGGTCGCCAGGACCATCAGCCAGATGTTCCCGCCGCTTCCGGCCGCCGAGCCAATGCCGACCACGATCGCTCCGTAGACCGCCGCGGTGAATCCCGATACGCCGAGCAGCACCAGAGTGCGGTCTGCGATCACGTCGATCGCCCACAGCCGATACTTCAGCACCGCGAACCCCATCGCGACCGGGATCGCCGCGATCAGCGTGTTCCCGGCGTCGACCACGACCCGGAACCACATCGGGGTGGGGCGCGGCAGGTAATGACCGGCCACGGCGATGATCACCAGTGAACCCAGGGCGTACAGAACCGAGAGCACCAGCCAGCGCACCTGCAGCCGCCCGGCCTCCCCGGCCCGCCGGTACCGCACCACGAGGCTGGCCAGCGCACCGGCCGACGCCGGGCCGAGCAACAGCCCGGCCACCGGCCAGACCATCGCCGCCCCGACCACCGCCGCGCACACCCAGCCGAACCACCGCCACCCCCGCGACAACACACGGCCGTCGGGGAACAGCAGGGGAATCACCACGAGGATCAGTGCGGCGAACAACACCCCGGCGCGGTCGGAGATCACCGGTACGTCATCGCCCGCCGCGCCGAACACCTGCACCATGACGCCCGCGGCCAGCACCGCCCAGCTGACCGCGTTACCCGGAACCCGCCGCACCAGAAGGAAACCGACCAACGCGAAGCTCAGGGCCGCGACCGACTGCACGATTGCGCCATAGGAGGTCCCGAAGTCGTCCTCCTGCACCGGACGCATATTGGTGATCAGCGGGACGATACCCGCCACCCACACGGCGGCCGCGACGAACAGCCCGGCGGGAGCGGCGATCGCGGCAATCCGGGTCAGACGCACCATGAACAGATCGTGTCAGCCCATGGGCCCGTTCGTCTCCGTGCTGGCACGGAGCAATTCGCGCGGTTTCCCCGGATCCGCCTCCATCCGCCGACCGGGAGCCTGATTGCATGACCGAATCCACCGCAGTACAGGCCCGATCCCCCCGAACGCTCCCCGCCCGGGCGCTGGCCCTGGCCACGCTCCTCGCCCCGGTGCTGCTCCTCGCGGCGAACGCCATCGAACCGGCGGCGCTCGACGAACGACACGGCACCGACCCCGCGAAATCCGCGCAGGCCCTGCTCGACATCGCCCCCGACCGCGCACGCCTCCCGCTGTTCGTGCTCCTCCTCGGACTCGGCCTGGCACTCCTCGTCCCCGCCGCCATCGGCCTGACCCGCCTGGCCGGCGGCCGCCCGCTCGCGGTCACCGGAGCCGCCCTCGTCGCCCTCGGCGCGCCGATGGGAGCCCTGTCGAACGCCGTCTCCGCGCTGAACCTGCACCGCCTCACCGACCCCGCCCTCCCCAGAGGCGTCGCCGTCCAGGCCCTCGCCTACGACTCCATGAAGACCAGCATCATCTACTTCCTGCTGTACCTCCTGATGTTCGTCGGCATCCTCCTGCTCGGCATCGCCCTCCTCCGCTCCGGACCGCTGCCCCGCTGGCAGACCGCCCTGATCGGCCTCGGCCCCCTCGTAGTGCTCTTGGCCCCCACCGGAAACATCGCCGGCGCGCTCGCCCCCCTCCCCTTCACCCTCGGTATGGCCTTCGCCGCCCGCGAACAAGCCCGCCCTGCTCAGCGCTGAATCCGACCACGCCCCACCAGGGCCACGACCCGGCCCATCGACCGGCAGCCCCGTCGACTCCAGCACCCCACGACCAGACCACCTGACCGTCTGGCCGGATTCCGCCACATCTCCAGCTGCCGGTGATCCCCGTGAGGGACGGTGTTCAATAGAGATCGCCGGGAAGATCCAGAGCGTTCCCCGCCCCCTGATCGGAGTTTCCATGCGCGCGCGTGCCCGACAGTTCCTGAGTGAGCGCCTCCGATGGCTCTCCAGATGTGTCCGTTGGATCTGGAGACTGGTTCTCAGGGTCGGAGGCGGGGCCGGAACAGCTGTCCGCACCCTCGGGCGTCGGGTCGTCATCCGGTTCAATCGGTTCCTCGGCTGGGTGGTCC
>NZ_CAUVXO010000485.1:0-3907 GCF_963555865.1 Protofrankia sp. Cr1 | reverse complement strand
CACCGACACTGAACTGTCACAGGTGAACTGGCAAGCCGCCGTCACCGCCCTCGACACCGGCAACCTGCCCTGCTCCGGCAGCGAAGGACGAATGCTCCGTCTCGCCGCAAGCCTGGCCGACGATATCCCGGTCCACCTTCGTGACGCGCTCACCGGCTTGGACGCCGACAACATCGACCTCGTGACCAAGGCAGTACTGCACACATCGGGACGGCGGTAACCACATCAAACCCATTGATCATTTTCAAGTTCAGAGAATGCAGGTAAAGTGCAGGCATGATCGCGATCACGATCCGCGACGTCCCGGAGCCGGCTCTGGAGGCCCTCAAGCTCAAGGCCGCGCAGACAGGTCGCAGTCTGCAGGCCTACCTGCTTGACCTGGTCACCCGAGATGCCCGTACACCGACCCTCGCGGAGATGATGGCCCGCCTCGACCGTGAGACGCGCACCGAGCTCGCTACCTCGGACATCCTGGCCGCGATCGACGAAGGCCGGGAACGCGGGTGAGTAGTTCGGCGGTGATCGACTGCTCGGCGCTGATACGGACGCTGACCGATCACGGCCCGATTGGGCGCGCGGTGCGCCACCGGCTCGCCGGGCTCGCGTCGCTCGCCGCGCCTGGACTGCTCGACTACGAGGTGGTCTCGGCCCTGTTCGGGATGGCCCGTGGTCAGAAGCTCACCGCATGGGAGGCGGAGAAGGCCGTCGGCGACTACCAGCTCCTGCCGTTTGTGCGGCACGAGACGCTGATCCTGTGGGCACGCGTCCGCGACCTGCACCACAACCTCAGCGCCTACGACGCCCAGTACGTCGCCCTCGCCGAGGCCTTGAGACTGCCGCTGATCACCAGCGATGCCCGCATCGAACGCAGCGGTGTCGCCACCTGCCCGGTCGAAGTCTTCGCGTAACGCGGGGGGCCGGGTCGTAGCCTGAAGGCGATACGGCCGGTACATGTGATCACGAGCCAGGTGCCGGGCCCCGCCCGCCCGGCCGGGACAGGGCGCGACATAGGCTGGCCAGTCATGTCGGCGCGACCATTGCGGGAACTTGTCGAGTCAGGCTGGGCGGAGGCCCTCGAGCCGGTGGCCGGCCAGATCGCGGCCATGGGCGATTTCCTGCGCGCCCAGATCGCGGCGGGCCGCACGTATCTCCCGGCCGGCCCGAACGTGCTGCGGGCATTCCAGCAGCCGTTCGACGAGGTGCGGGTGCTGATCGTCGGGCAGGACCCGTACCCGACGCCGGGGATGGCCATCGGCTACAGCTTCGCGGTGGCGCCTGAGGTGGGAAGGCTTCCGGGCAGTCTCGAGAACATCTTCCGGGAGCTGTGCGCGGACCTCGGTGTGCCCAGGCCCGCGAACGGTGACCTGACCCCGTGGACGCGCCAGGGTGTGCTGCTGCTGAACAGGGCGCTGACGACCGCGCCGCGCCAGCCCGGCTCGCATCGGGGGAAGGGCTGGGAGCCGGTCACCGAACAGGCGATCCGGGCACTGGCAGGGCGGGGAAAGCCGCTGGTCGCGATCCTCTGGGGCCAGGACGCGCGGAGCCTGCGGCCTTTCCTGGACGGTGCCGCGACGATCGAGTCCACTCACCCGTCGCCCCGGTCGGCGGACCGCGGCTTCTTCGGGTCCCGGCCGTTCAGCCGGGCCAACGACATCCTGCTCGGCCAGGGTGCCCAGCCCGTCGACTGGCGCCTTCCCTGACCGGAAAATGCCCCTGACCACGATGGTGCTTGGGCAGGGTGGTATCACCCCGACTGTGGGCGGGGTCTGTGATCTTGGATTGTCAGGCGGCGGGTTGGAAGGTGACGGTCTGGCCGAGGACCTCCAGTTGACGGACGAGGTTGCGAATCTTGCGGCCTTTGTCGATCCGGGTGGTGTGGTAGTCGGCACCGAGATCCTCGAAGCGCTTGGTGGGATCAGCGAGCAGGTGCCAGACGATGGTGAGGATGGATCTGGCGACGGCGACGAGGGCCTTGAGCTTGCCGCGGCGTTTGACGATGCGCCGGTAGCGTTCGCCGAGGAACGTGTTGGTCTTGGCTGCCGCGGCGGGGGTCTGTCAATCTAACGGCTCTGCCAAGATTCCGGTCGTGACAGGTGGTTACAGGTGTTCATGAGAGCAGGATGCGCTGGCGGAGCAGGGGGAAGCCGGCGCGGCCGTACATCTGCCTCTTGATCAGTTTGACCTTGGTGATAACGCCTTCCGTGGGGCCGTTGCTGTAAGGCAGGGCCAGTCCGGCGACGACGGCGTCGTGGTCGGTGGCGAGCAGGGGAAAATCCTCAGTTGCCATGGACGGCGGGCAAACGGCGAGCAGCGAAGCCCCAAAGACGGTGCGGTGCGTCCGGAACACGCGTTCGGCCATGCGCGGATCATTGAAGTTGACCTGCGATCGGGACACGACGGACACCTCGGGCGCCACCGTGCACCCGGCTCGTTCGGCCAGTTGCGTCACGGCGTTCTGGACCGAGGTGATGGCACGGGAAATAGCGTCCTCGGAAAGACTGCGCAGGGCCAGCCGGACTGTCGCGGAAGGAGGAATGACGTTGGCGCTGCTGCCGGCGTGAATGGCGCCGACTGTGCGTAGGACGGCGAGACCGTCGTCTGTCGGAGTCACATCCTCGTCGCAGAGCAGCCTGACCAGGTCGGCAGCTATCGGGATCGGGTTCGTCGCCAGGTCCGGCATCCCGGCATGACCGCTGCGGCCGTGGATGACGATGTCGAGCGCCGCACCCGCCGCATGAAGGAGGCCTGTGCTGTGCATGATCATACCTGCCGGAAATGGCCCGACGTGCTGGGCGAGAACGACGTCCGGGCGCGGCCAGCGTCGGTACAGCCCGTCGGCCAGCATGGCTGCGGCCCCGGTGAGGGTCTCCTCCGCAGGCTGACCCAGAATCAGCAGGGTACCTTGCCACAGCTCACGACGGGACGCCAAGGCGCCCGCGGCCAGCAGGACGCACGCGATATGGACGTCGTGCCCGCATGCGTGCATGACAGCCTGCCGGTGGCCGTTCTCGTCGAGTGCCACGGCGGTGCTGGCATATGGCAGGCCGGTGTTCTCCTCCACCGGGAGTGCGTCCATCTCGGTTCGCAGCATGACGACCGGCCCGGGCCCGTTGCGCAGAACGGCAACCACCCCATGGCCTCCAACGCCTTCGAACACCTCAAAGCCGGCGTCCCGGAGCCAATCGCGGATCCGGGCTGCGGTTCGTTCCTCTGAGCCGGACAGTTCTGGTGTCTGGTGCAGGTCGAGATAAAGCTCAACGGCGGATCGAAGCATCTCGTTCAGAGCATGTACTACCGACTCGACCACGTCGCCTCGGACGCTCGCGAGCGGGATCTCTTCCTCGACCGACGATCGGGATCCGGCCGGTCTGCCTGCACGCATCATGTCGTCCCGGTCGTTTGTTGTGCCGGGGGGCTGCCTCCGGCACGGAGCCAGCCCCCCGGTCACACGGTCCTCAGGCGCAGCAGCTCGTGCAGCTGCTGCAGGTGCTGCAGCAGCTGCTGCAGCTACTGCTGGTGCTGCTACCCATGAGGTCAGAGCTCAGGTCGGTGTAGTCGGCGATCTCGAAAGTCTCCGACTCCAGGGCGAGCAGCTCCTGAGCAAGATCCTTCAATTCCGGCTCGCGCTTCACGGCATCCTCCATAGGTTTGGCTGTGTTACCCGTCGTGACGTGGAGAATTCGACGGGCAGCAGGATGTCTGCACCCGTAATTCGACCGGACCGCGCTCGCACCAGATGTGCGGGGCGCTGACAGGTGACTGGCACCCCGCTGGCCTGTGGTCTGAGAAACCTGTTTTGCCGGGGGGCTCCCGGCGTGCGGCACCGCCCACCCACCCGCTTGTGGTCAACGCCCTCCCTATTGCCGGTCGCTCGTAGGGAGTCCGCCCCGGATGCACCACTGACGCG
>NZ_CAUVXO010000484.1:3439-4763 GCF_963555865.1 Protofrankia sp. Cr1 | reverse complement strand
CCTGCCTACTGTGAGCAGCGTCGCTGTGGGAACTAATTCTCCAACGCATTTGAAGCAGATGGTCGAGGCTGCAACGCTTCGGCCGAATAGAGAAAAAATCGGACAGTACCGCCAGCTACTCCGCGAGAGAGCCAGGAACATGGAAACGAGAACAGAAGATGGTGGGTGAGGGCTACCTGCGAGTCTGGAGTTCGGAAATGAGAGCGTAAGCCGCGTTCTTCGAAGGTTCTAGGAGCGGGTTTGGTTCGTTACGTCGCGTAGAAACGCGAATTACGTTGGCGCAGAACACAAGTTGGGCGAGTCGTCCGGAACGAGTGGTGAGGTCGGCCTGAAATTCATGTTGGATACGATCCGCAAGTTTGGGGACGCGCAAGGAGTGCCCCCAAAGCATAGCGGCGTCGAATCCACGGGGAGCAATTCCCCAATCTTCCCAGTCCAGTAGATAGCAATCGGGCGCGGTAAGGTTTCCCCAGTGGATGTCGGCGTGAGCAGTTACCCACTCATCAATTGTGGTGTCGACGGATTCACCGAAAACTTCCGTAATACGTCGGGTGAGGTGAGCGGACGACATACCTACCCGCTCGGTCTTATACGCAGCCAGCGCGGCGAAAGAACTCTGAAGACTCTTCCACCACGAGTCCGAAAGTGCCGGTTCACTAGCGACGACACCACTGCTGCTGACGGCCGGAGAGATGATCAACTCCATTTCGTCGGCACGCCACACCATTCCCCTTGCATCGTCACGCCAGCTGACCGATCGCAGCAGATCCGGTTTGGCGACACGGCGCAACACCGACGCACATTCAGCTCCGGTCCACGCAGGACCATTGATCACCCACATTCGGCGCCACTGAATCCGAACCCAGGTATCTCGATCAGTACGGAAGCCAGCGGTAAGGCCCTGCCGTCCGTACACCGACGATGAACGGTCAAGCTGCACGCCAAGGCACTGTTCAACATCGGTAAGAACATCATCGTGTGTGTCCGTCCGCAGATCAAACGCTGCCTCGACGAGTAGGTCAGCCACCACGTCATCTCCGTTCATCTCGGGTGTGTCATCCGTTGACCGGCCGGCTGCTGTGCGGCTGTGGGATGTGGGCTGACCCGGGGGCCTATCCCGCGTCGGGCTGGGCCGCCTCGGACTGAGCGGCGTCGAGGCGGGCGCGGGCACCGTCCAGGAAGGACTGGCACGCTCGTGCGAGCGCCTCACCGCGTTCCCACAGTGACAGCGACTCCTCCAGGGTGATGCCGCCGGCCTCCAGCCGGCGGACGACATCCTCCAGCTCCGCCCGGGCCCGCTCATACGTCGGCGGAGCCTCGTGTG
>NZ_CAUVXO010000484.1:1484-2732 GCF_963555865.1 Protofrankia sp. Cr1 | reverse complement strand
TCGCCGGCGCATCCTGCGAACCTGCCACCGATACCTCCTGGGAGTCGACAGCCGCGGCTGTTTTTTTCGATCACGTATGGGTCATACTTGGGACGTGCGCGCTCCACGACGCCAGCGTCCCCTCCGCCGCCGGATCAGTCCGCCCCCGGAGGGCGTTGTGCTGTCCCGCATCGCGGAGCGTGTCTCATATGTCGGCAGTGCGGAACACAAGACGGCGCCTTCCTTCGCCGGACGGCAGTCGCGGTTGCGCGCCGATGCGACCAAGTGTGATCCTGCGTTGGCTGATCCTGCGTTGGCTGATCCGGCCGAGCTGACCGGTTGGCTTCGCAGTGCGATCCTCGCCGGAACCGTTGGTCCACCGTGGGAAGGAGACTTCCCGCGTTATGTCTGGCATCGCCGCGAAGGGGTCTGCTACGAGGGCCGTCTGGTCAATCAGGGCTAGGGCCAGTACAAGAGTCACCCTCTGCAACCGTCGCAATGGCCTTCGGGGGTCTGATGACGGAAGCACCTGAACTGCGCTTCCAGTGGGAGTGGGAGCCCGCGCCCGGCGTGCGTTCTCCCGAACTTCGGGCCACCTGGGCACAGTTGGAGATCCTTGTCGGCACACGGCCCGTCTCCCTGGTGGAGGACCTCGGGTCGGGTAGCGCTCGTCGTTCGATCTACTGCCCGCTGTACCCACTCGCCGAGTGGATCGCCTTCAACTGGTGGTCCCTTGCGGCCGACGCCCGACCCAACAGAGCGCTCGACGGTCCGTTCCCCGATGCTGCGACCCACGACGGCCTGCTCCGGCACAGCCTCCGATCGGCAGACGACGGTTTCCGTTGGCCTGATCTCATCATCGTCCCGGAGGGTTCTTCGACCCGTTTGCTGTGGCGGGACGACCATGAGGTCTCTTCCGATCAACCGATCCGCTACCTTGGCCATGGCCACGCGCGAACTCCACGAGCCCAGGTCGAGCGCGAACTGGCGGCCGTGGTCGGCGCCGTCCTGACCCGGCTGGCTGAACAGGGTGTCACCGGGACGGCGCTGCACACCGAATGGGCCGCCGTCACCGGAGCCGACGAGGACGAGCAGGAGTTCTGCCTGGCAGCGGCCCGCCTGGGCCTCGACCCCTATGCGGAAACCGCCGATCTCGCCGACGACATCATCCGTGCGGCGACTCGACTCGGCCCGGGGATGAAAGGCGATCTTGCTTGACGGGGATGGGGACGGTCGGCAATCGTCTCGGGACATGCGAGAGGGCGATGC
>NZ_CAUVXO010000484.1:0-1353 GCF_963555865.1 Protofrankia sp. Cr1 | reverse complement strand
GCGAGAGGGCTATGCGCGAGAGGGCACCATCGACCAGCTCACCGACGAGGAGTTCGTCGACGCGCTGCCCAAGGTGGAACTACATGTCCACCTTGAAGGGTCGATGCGCCCGCAGACCCTGCTCACCCTCGCCCGCCGCCACGGCGTCGACGATCTGCCCACCGACCTCGACGGGGTGGCGACGTTCTACGAGTTCCGCGACTTCGACCACTTCATCGAGGTCTACCTGGCCGCTGTCCGGGTGTTGCGCGATGCCGGCGACTTCGCGCTGCTGGCCCGCGAGACCGCACTGGGGCTCGCAGCCCAGGGCGTCCGATATGCCGAGATCACCTTCACGCCGTTCCTGCACATCCAGCGCGGTGTCGACGCCGACGAGGTCTTCGCAGGCGTCGAGCAGGGCCGCCGCGAAGCCGAGGAGGCAACCGGTATCCAGATCCGGTGGATCACCGACATTCCGGGCCTGCCCGACATGGATCTACGTCCCGCATCCGAGGGCACGATCGAGTTCGCGCTGAACTACCGTGAGTCCGTGATCGCGCTCGGGTTGGGCGGACCCGAGGTCGGCGTGCCCCGGCCGCAGTTCGCCGAGGTGTTCACCGCCGCGCGTGACGCCGGGCTGCACCGCATCCCGCATGCCGGCGAGACGACCGGGCCGCGCACGATCTGGGACTGCCTGGAGTACCTGCACGCCGAACGCATCGGTCACGGCATCACCGCCTGTGACGACCCGGCCCTCGTCGATCACCTGCGGGCACATCACATTCCGCTGGAGGTGTGTCCCACCTCGAACCTGCGCACCGGGGTCGTCACCGACTATCCGGCGCATCCGCTGCCCAGGATGATCGAACTGGGCCTGCCGGTCAGCCTCAACAGTGACGATCCGCCGATGTTCGGGACCACGCTGCGGGACGAGTACCTGCACGCGCTGCGTAGCCTGGGCCTGACCCGACGTCAGGTTGCCGATCTGGCCGCGGCTGGCGTCGACCACTCGTTTGCTCCCGCCGCGGTCAAGGAGGCCATCCACGCGGACCTCGCGACGGTCGTCGAGGGCCTCAGCCGTTAGAGCCACCGGCGATAGGGGACGCCTGCGCGGGACCTGCACCGGCGGTTGCGGGGAAGGACCCGGCGGCAACCTGGATGGTCAGTTCGTCGCCGGCATCCACCTGCACCGGGTCGCGCACGATGGCGCCGTCGGCGGTCCGGTGGACCACGGCGTATCCCCGGTCCAAGGTCGCCGCCGGTGACAGCGCGTGCATCTGGGCGCGGGCGTGGGCCAGCTCACCTTCGGCCCGATCCAGGATGTGCGTCACGCAGCGTCGTGCGCGGGCCCGTAGGTCACTCACGTACCCGACC
>NZ_CAUVXO010000483.1:0-3946 GCF_963555865.1 Protofrankia sp. Cr1 | reverse complement strand
TTGCGGGTGGCCTGGCCAAAGGGTGTGCGATCTTGGTTTTTCGCACGCCCGGAGGCCCATGGTTGCTGGCCTGGCCAAAGGGTGTGCGATCTTGGTTTTTCGCACGCCCGCCGGTCCGGTCCCGGCTGGTGGAGCCCGGTTCCGCACCTGCGCGTAGCAGGTCCGGTACAAGCGGACGGTCACGTGGGTGGGTTGGCGGGAGTTGTCGGTCGCAGGTATTAGCCTTGCGCGTACCAGCCGTCCGTCAATCTGATCCGTCAACCTGATCCGTCAAGCCGAGGAGCACCCGATCGCCCGCCGACAGACCGTCCGCCGCCCCGTGCCGTCTCATTCCGGATCCGTCTCGTCCGGGTCCGGCTCGTCCGACGAGGTCGGCTTGGCCGCGTCCGGGTCGGCTCCGGGCGTCTTCGGGACGGACGAGGCAGATGTTCCCGCCGTCGGGCCGCGGTCGCCGTGCCCGTGTGGGTCAGGGCGTCGCTACAAGGCATGTCATGGCGTGCGGCGGCGGCCCGCGCCCGTCCTGCGTCCCTTTGCGGGCCGGGTCGACGAACCCGATCTGGTGGCCCTGCGCGAGTTGGTGCCCAGCGCGACAGCCCCGCTGAAGCTCTCCGCCAGCTACCTCGCGGAACATCCCGAACATGGCGACCGTGCGGTTCTGCTCGGCACGATGCTGCCGCAGGCAGTGCCTGCAATCGTCCGGGAGAGCGGCGAGATCCTCCTGGCCATGCAGACGGGCGTGCCCAGCGACGATGCGAGCGTTGACGTTGCGCGGGCGCTGCTCGCGGCTCTTGCCGCCGAGCCCGGGGCTCCGGTCATCCCCCGGCAGACAGCGGCGGGCAGCGCCCGTGGCGACGACGGCCGGGCCGGCCCAACGCTGCTGGACATCCTCGATCCGGCCCCGCTGGACATCACGGTCCACTCCGGATTCACCTGGTGGATCCCGCCGTCCGAGGACGGTACCGGTCCCGCTCCGGAGGTCGCCGCCGCCTTGGAGCGGGCGAACGCGGCCGTCGTTCCGACCGTCCGGTTGACCTCGGTCGACGCGGCCTACTGGTGCAGTCCGGGGGAGCGGACGCACCTGCGGTGGGTTCAGGCGTACGACGAGGAACCCCTGCTCGACGCCCTCGCGCGGCTGGCCGCCGCTGGTGATCTTACGGTCGGTGTCGGGTCCCGTTTCGTCGGCTCCTTCCGGGCGGACGGTCTGGTCGTTCCGGTCTGGGACCTCGCGCCGGGCGCTGACGCGGACAGCTGCGAGGAACCGGCGACGGAGCTGTGTGCCCGGTTGGAGCGTGCGGTTGCCGACCGGACTCCGCTGGATGCGTCGCAACGCCGGATGCGTGCCGGCGTCGTGGGCCGGACCCTCACCCTGCGCTGATATGCCGGTAGACATGGCTGGCCGGTCGGACGCTCCTGGCGAGATGTTCGATGTGGTCGTGATCGGCGCCGGTCCGGCGGGAGCAAGCGCAGCTCGGGCGGCGGCCCGGGCCGGTCTCACCGTCTGCATGCTTGAACGGGCCGAGCTGCCCAGGTACAAGACCTGTGGCGGCGGCCTGGTCGGTCTAGCGGTCGACCATGCCGGTATCGACCTTTCGGGCCTGGTCCACGCGAGCATCGACCAGCTCACCGTGTCCCTGGACGGCCGGCTGGCGCGGACCAGGCGCCGGCCAGGTCGACCGATGCTGTCAATGGTGATGCGCTCGGAGTTCGACCGGGCGCTGGTGCACTCGGCCTGCGCTGCCGGTGCGGGCCTGCGGACCGGAGTCCACGTCACCGGCCTGCGCGAAGTAACCGGACCGACCGCCGGACCAGTCCCCGGACCGGGCGGACCGGACAGCAACGAGGTCCAGGTGGCCACGGCGGCCACGGCGGTCAGGGAGGCCAGGGAGGCCAGGGAGGCCAGGGAGGCCAGGGAGAGCAGGGGGAGCACGGAGATCAGGCAGACGCGGGATGGTTGCGTCGTGGTGACGGTGCGGGGCGGGCGGGAGATACGCGCCCGGGTCGTCGTCGGCGCAGATGGCGCGTCCGGGCGGACGGGCGCCCACGTCGGCGTCCGGTGTGACCAAGTGGACGTCGGCTTGGAAGGTGAGTTCCCGGTGAGCGCACCGACCGCACGGCGCTGGGGCGGCCGGATGCTGCTCGACTGGGGTCCGGTCCCCGGTTCATACGCCTGGCTGTTCCCAAAGAGCGAGGTGCTCACCGTCGGTGTGATCGGTTCGCGGGCAGACGGCGATGCGCTGCGTTCCTACTACGGCGATCTGGTGCGCCGGCTCGGTCTGGGTTCGGTGACACCGTTGCACGACTCCGGGCATCTGACGAGGGTACGGGCCGCGGGTTCGCCACTGCGTCGGGGCAGGGTGCTGGTCGCCGGCGACGCGGCGGGTCTGCTCGACCCGTGGACGCGCGAGGGGATCTCGTTCGCATTGCGCTCGGGGCGTCTCGCGGGGGAGGCCGCGGCCCGAGCCGCTGTCGGTGATCTGTCCGCGCTCGCGGAGTACCCCAGGCGCATTGAAGCGGTGCTCGGCCCCGAAATGGACGCCGGCCGCAAGCTACAGGCGGTTTATGCACACCATCCCGGGCTGCTGCACGCGTTGCTGACCTGCATGCCCGGTACCTTCGGACTGTTCGGGCGGATCGTGGACGGCCGTACGACAGTGGCCAGGCAGCTGCGGCGCCCCGGCGTCCGGGCCGTGACCGGCGCCCTGGCCCGCTGAGTGGTGCCCGGACAGGCCCTAAACCCCGTGCGGTAACCCGCCGAAACGCTCGGGATCCCCGTCTGTCAGGGGAGACCCGAACCGTTCGGCGACGGCACCGGCGATTTCGAGAAACGCCTGCCTCGTCGCTTTTCTCAACTCTTCCAACGTGATACGTCCGCCGATGGCGAGATGGGGATCGTAGGGTACCTGAACGACTCGCCGGGTACGGGCGGCGAAATGCTGTTCGAGCGTGTTCATATCCACCGACTCGCCATTCACCGGGAATGTCGAGATGACCGTCACCGCCTCTCGCACCTGGGCGGCGTACCCGTGTGCGTCCAGCCAGTCCAGCGTGGCACTGGCCGACGAACCGCCATCCGCGCTGGAACTGCTGACAATCACCAGTGTGTCGGCGAGTTTGAGGACCGCGGGCATGGCGCTGTGCAGAATCCCGGTGCCGCAGTCGGTCAGCAGGATCGAGTAGTGCCGCTGCAGGATGTCGTCGACAGCGAGGTAGTCGGTGTCGGCGAACGCCTGCGAGATCTCGGGATCGTTCGCGGACGCGAGCACCTCCAGGCGGCTGTCGGCCTGTGACAGGTACCGACGAACGTCCACATAACGGTGTAGCGAGGCTGCATTGTCGAGTAGATCGCGCACGGTGTTCGTGGTTGTTCGCGGTACCTTGGCACCGAGCGTCCCGCGGTCGGGGTTCGCGTCGATCGCCACCACGCGGTCCCCACGCAGACTCGCCAGGGTCGACCCGAGGGCCACGGTCGTGGTGGTCTTGCCGACACCGCCCTTGAGCGACATGACCGCGACCCGGTGGCAGTCGTACAAGGGGGTGCGGATGTGCGCGACCAGGCGCCGATGGCGGGCCTCGTCGGCGGACGGCCCAGGATTGATCGCTCCTCCGGACGCCCTGAAGACCAGTTTTCTCCAGCCTCCGGACGCGGTGTCCGGCTGGGCGGGCAGCAGCGCGCTGGTCATGAGTCTGCCGGGCGCACGGGTGACGTCGGCTGCCCCGTCGTGGCCGGACGGCCGGATCTCCGGTGCTGGCGCCGGGTACTCGGTGCTGGGGTAGGGATTATTCGGGTAGGCGCTACCCGGGTACGGCACCGGCGGTTGCGGGGCGCCGGGACGCGGACCGCCGAGCTGTCCCTCATCTGCACGACCGCTGTTCCGGTAGGGCGGCAGGTCCGGGGCGGGCGCCGTTGCGATCGGTGCTGTGGACGAACCCGGCGCCTGCTCGGCCG
>NZ_CAUVXO010000482.1:0-3946 GCF_963555865.1 Protofrankia sp. Cr1 | reverse complement strand
CGGGCCGGCACGGTCCGGGCCGACACGTCGCTCGCCCCGCCCGACCGTGCGCCGTGGCCGCTGCGGCTCGGTCTCGACTGGATCCTCCTCGCCGGAGCCGCGGTGACGTTCTGGCTCACCTCCCGCGGCGGGTATCACGTCGTCCTCGCCCCCGAGGGCGTGGCGACGACCGCGGTGAACTATGCGGCTCTCCTGGGCCCGGCGATGGCGTGGCCCGGGCTGGCGCTGCTGGTGTGGCGCGTCAGCGCCGGCTGGTTCGCCCGACGCACCGGGCGGCTGTCCCGGGACCGCCCGGGACGGGCACCCGAGCTGGAAGCGGCGTCGCTGCGGCGGCGTCGCCACATCGTGGCGCGCGGTGCGGCCGGTCTCGCCGTCGCGCTGGGCCTGGCGGCGTCCACGGCCGTCTTCACCTCCACCTACGATGCCCAGGCCCGACTCGATGTCGCCCTGACCGTCGGTGCCGACGTCGCGGTCACCGAACCCCCCGGCGCCGTCGTCAGCCCGTCCGCCGGCGACACGCTCCGCAACGCACCCGGCGTACGGGCCGTCGAACCACTGCAGCACCGCTTCGCCTATGCGGGACCGGATCTCCAGGACATTTACGGCGTGAACGCCGACACGATTCGGCGGGTTGCCCCGCTTCGCGACTCGTTCACACCGGGTAGCACCGTGTCGAGCGCACTGGGCACTCTGGGCCGTACTCCTGACGGCGTACTGCTCTCCGCGGAGACGCTGCACGACTACCAGCTGCGTCCCGGCGACCCGGTACAGCTGCAACTCCAGACCGGACCCGACCGGCGCTACCAGCCGGTGACATTCCATGTGATTGGTCAGATCAAGGAGTTTCCCACCGCCCCGAAGGACTCCTTCATCGTCGCCAACGCCGTCTACATCACCCATGTGACCGGCTCGGACGCGGTCGGCAGCTTTCTGATCGGATCGTCCGACCCGACCGCGACCGCCGCGTCCCTGCGGTCGCGGGTCGCGCCCGGCGTCGACGTTGCCGACGTGCGTTCCGCCCGCGCCACCGTCACCACCGCATCCGGCTTGGCCGCGTCCGACCTCGCCGGCCTGTCCAGGCTGGAACTCGGTTTCGGGGTCCTGCTCGCGCTGGCGTGTTCCGGCCTGGCGTTGCTGCTCGGCGCGTCGCAACGACGGCGTTCCCTGGTGCTGCTCCGCGCCTTCGGCGCCACCCCCCGCCAGCGCGGACGTTTCCTGGCCACCGAAGCGCGGGGACTGGTCCTGGGCGGTGTCCTCGGCGGCACGGCGATCGCGGCGGCCATCAGCTACCTGCTCATCAAGGTACTGACGGGGATCTTCGACCCACCGCCTGCGGCACCGGCGATTCCGGTCGGCTACCTGGTCGCTCTCGTCGCCAGTGTCGTGGCGGCGGCGGCGGCTGTGGTGGTGGTTCTCGGTGGCCGGATGGCGGGCACCGCGGGCCCGAAGGAGCTTCGAGACCTGTGAGCGTGCCCAACCGTGAGCACACTGAGACAATGTGGTTGCCGTGGAGGGCGCCGACCCGCATGGCCCCGGGGCGCGGTCCGGTCAGTCCGGTCAGTCCGGTCAGTCCGGGAACGTGCGACAGGAGCTGTCGATGCGGATACTGATCGTGGAGGATGAGGAAAACCTGGCCGCCGCGATACGGGACGGACTTCGTCATGAGGGTTGTGCCGTCGACGTCGCGGCCGACGGCGAGCAGGGCCTGTGGCTCGCCTGCTCCCACGCCTACGACGCGATCGTTCTGGACATCATGCTTCCGTGTCTCAGCGGCTATGAGGTCACCCGGTCGCTGCGCCGGGCGCGGGTCTGGACACCTGTCCTCATGCTCACCGCGAAGGACGGGGAGTACGACGAGGCCGACGCCCTCGATCTCGGCGCGGACGACTACCTGACCAAGCCCTTCTCCTTCGTCGTGTTGCTGGCACACCTGCGCGCACTGATCCGGCGAGGCTCCCCGAGGCGTCCGACCGTCCTGACGGCAGGTGATCTCCAGCTCGATCCGGCCCGGCACCGCTTCAGCCGGGCCGGAACCGACATTCGGCTACGGCCCCGCGAGTTCGCGCTCATGCACTACCTCATGCGCCATCCCGACCAGGTGCTGCCCAAGAGCGACATCACCGCCAACGTCTGGGACGAGTTCGGGGAAAGCGATCCGAACCTCGTCGAGGTCTATATCAGCTATCTCCGAAGCAAGATTGACAGACCGTTCGGACGGCAGGCGATCGAGACGGTGCGCGGAGTGGGGTACCGGCTGCGGGCTGACGGCGGTTGACCGACCACCGGGAAGACGCCGCGGCGCGCCCGCGGTGGTGGCGCCGGCTGTCCTTCCAGCTGCGGGTGACCCTCATCGCGACCCTCGTCGCGGCAATCGGTCTTGCCACCGCCGGGTTCCTGCTGATCACCGGTGTCAGCAACAGCCTGCTCGGCACCATCGACGATGCGGCCCGCGAACGTGCACAGACGCTCAGCGCGGTCGTCACCCGCGGCGCCGTGCCGGACCCGTTGCCCAGTTCCGGCGCGGACACCAGCATCGCCCAGGTCATCGCGCCCGACGGTCATGTGATCGCCAGCTCACGGGAGTTCGACGCCGGTGAGGAGGCCCTCCCGCGGCCCGTTGGAGGGCTGTCGGCCGGGGAACGCATCGAGGATCGGGTGGCGCTCGCGCACGGTCATTTCCGGATCCTGACGCTGCCGGTACGCACCCAGGGTTCCACCGCCACGATCGTGATCGCGTCACCGTTGAGCGACTATGACCAGGCAGTCGGCCGCGTCACCACAGCGGCCGTGGTTGGCGGCCCCACTCTGCTGCTCCTGCTCGCGGTCGCGGTCTGGACACTCGTGCGTTACACCCTGCGCGTCGTTGATCGCATCCGCGGTCAGCTCGACGCCATCACTGCGGCGGATCTCCATCGCAGGGTCGACGTTCCCCCCGCTCAGGACGACATTCGCCGCCTCGCCCTGACCATGAACCAGATGCTGAGTCGACTGGAGAACGCAGCGACCACGCAGCGTCACTTCGTCTCCGATGCCGCCCACGAGCTACGCAGCCCGCTGGCGGCCCTGCGTGTGCAGCTCGAGGTCAGTCACCACAAGGCCGAGGTAGACCGATGGCAACACGACACCCTCCGCATGATCCATGAGGTTGACCGGCTCGCCCGTCTCGTCGACGATCTGCTCGCGCTCTCCCGCCTCGACGAAAACGCCCGACCCGCCCGCCGCGACCTCGTCGATATCGACGAAATCGTGCTCACCGAGGCCCGGAACCTGCGATTGACCAGCTCGCTGGCCGTCCACACCCGTGAGGTCTGCGCAGGCCTGGTCGCAGGACATCCTGACCTGCTCACCCGCGTCGTGCGCAACCTGCTCGACAACGCGCGACGCCACGCGCGGACGCGGGTCGATCTGTCGCTGTCGACCACCGGCGGGCGCGTCGAGTTGGTCGTGGCGGACGACGGCCACGGAATACCGCCCGAGTACCGTGACGAGGTCTTCCGCCGGTTCTACCGCCTCGATCAGGCCCGCAGCCGGGACGCCGGTGGCAGTGGGCTCGGTCTTGCGATTGTCCACGACACCGTCACGGCCCACCATGGCCTCGTTTACATCGAGGACAACGAGCCCGGCGCCCGAATCGTCGTGTGGCTGCCGGCGGCTGGAAGCCAGCGCTCCACCCCTACCCGGCCGCCTCCATCCGATCATCCCCTGGGGGGAAGGCCCGAGCGACCCGGAACCAGGAACAACACATCATGTTCCCGGCACCGAAAAAATGATCTTTCGGGTCGGAGGTGCTGGCGATGTGCGGTGAGCAGGGCGAAGCGGAGTCCTACTGGCGGATGAAGATGAGGACGATGTGCGGGGTGCCGCCGATACTGTTCGCGAGGAGTTCGACGCTTTCACGATGCCCTGTGAAGGTCAGTTTTGCCTTGTTCGCGGACACGCTCTGCTG
>NZ_CAUVXO010000481.1:0-3949 GCF_963555865.1 Protofrankia sp. Cr1 | reverse complement strand
CCACGGCCATCACGGAGAGGGTTTCGGATGCTCGGCCTTGCCGCGATCCAGCTCGACGTTCGACTGGTGCTACGGGTGGATGACCGGGTGCTCCTTGCTCGGCCACCCGGGGACCTCTGGTATGTCCTGCCGGGTGGGCCGGTCCAACCGGGTGAGGACATCGAGGACACGCTTGGTGGCCATCTCGACGGTGTTGGCGACATGACCACCATGGTTCGGGAGTTCGTCGGCGTCGTGGAGCACAGCCACCGACAGTCGAGCGATATGCCCGGTCCGGCCACGGCCCTGGCAGCCGGGCACGAGTTGACGATCCTGTTCGCCACCGTCTGGCCGGCGGACACGGCGGTGCCCGCCGCGTGGCAGCACTGCCCGCTGGTAGCTGTCGGCATCGATGTACTGCTGGCGACACGGCTGCGTCCGTTGCCGGTCGCCTGGGCGGTGCGGCGGTGGCTGGCCGAGGGATGGCCGCTGTGGCAGGGCATACCGCCAGCGGCCACCGAGATGGGCTGGGGCCGGCTGCGTCCCTCGGTCGCGTCGCTGCGCGCGCAGCTGACCGCATTCCGCGACGACCTACGCGGTAGCGCATTCCGCGACGCCTCGGTCGCCATCTGCGCCCTGGTGACCGCCGCCGATGGCCGCATCGACCCGGCCGAACGGGAGGGAATGCGCGGTTTTGTCGCCACCGACCCGGTGATGGCGAGCTTCCCGGCAGCCGAATTAGAGCAGTTGTTCGACATGCATCTGGCGCGGCTGCAGAGCGACTTCGCCGCGGGAAAACGGGCGGCCCTTGCCGAGATCGCCAAGGTACGGGGACGGGCCGTCGAGGCCCGTGCCGTGGTGCGCATCGGCGAGGTCATCGGCCGTGTCGACGGCGCGTTCGCGCCCAGTGAACAAGCAGTGGTCCGGGAGGCGATCGACGTGCTCGGCCTCGACCCAACCGAGTTCGCCTAACAGAGTGTTGCCTGAATTGATCGGTGGGTGGGGGCCTGTCTGGTGTGTGTCGGCAGGCGCGGGGTTGACGGCCGGCGGTTACCGGGATCGACAGGCGTGGCCCACCCACCCGACAGGTCAGGTGAGACCCGTTCTCGTCACATGGCGTTCATCTGTATGAGATCAAATAGTGGCGTCGACGGGAACAGCTTGCTATCTTGTTGGCTTGTTGTCGCTTGTCGCGCATCGGCACGACAAGCTCCAGCGCCCTTCTCGCTCTGATGTCGGCCGTGTATCTTGGACCTGATCCGGTGTCGGCGCAATGCTGACCCGCGCTGGGGGGCAAAGAGCAAGGGACACGAGTGTACTTTTTGGATTTCGTCGCGGTTCTTGTCCGTCGCTGGTATATCCTGATCATCGGGATTATTCTGACCGGCCTGGCCGGGGTGGGCGTGCACGCCGCCATCGGTCCGACATTCCAAGCCCATGCGGCGGTGGTGATACTGCCGCCGACGTCGGACTCCGGGACCACCAGCACGGCGGCGAGCCGAAACCCGTATCTGTCCATTCCGTTAGGTAACACTGCGGATGTTCTTGCTCGGATCATGGGGACCGACGGTGTTCGGCAGGAGCTCAAGGCCGCACACGCCACGTCGCCCTTCACCATCGTGCTGGTCGCCGATGGTTCTCCGGTGCTGGAGATTGCCGCCACGGACGCATCGCCGGCTGCCGCGACCAACACGGCATCCGTGCTGGTGACGGTGGCCGGGACCGAGCTTGAAAAGCTGCAGGTCATGCAGAACGTGCCGAAGAATGCGATGATCCGGGCCAGTCAGCTTATTTCCCCGACCGAGCCCGATGTACTCCACGGGAGTCAGACCCAGGCGCTACTCGGTGTAGTCGCGCTCGGTCTCATTCTTTCGGTCACGGTGTGCTTCGCGGCCGAGGGGGCCTTTACCGGCCGGGGTGCGGCCCTGGCCGCCGCGGTCCGCGGCCGGCGCGCCACCGGCTCACGGGGTCGGGCGGGTTCAAAGGGTGCCACCCGGTCACCGGGCGATTCCGGTAGGTCCGCGCCGCCGGCCAGGGCAGGCGGCGTCGCGGATCGGGCGGAAGACGACGGCGATGACGCTGACTCCGAGGATCTGGAGGATCTGGAGGATCTGGACGGCGACGGCGACGGCGACGGCGACGACGAGGAACAGGGGCCGGCGCAGCCGCGGGACACGCGTGGGACCACGATGGTTCTGGTAGGCCGGCGTCGCCGTTCCGAGGAGTAGTCGGCCGATGCGTCGTGGTCTGCCTGTTCTGGTGGATCCTCGCGATCATGCTGTCGTTCGGGGGCATGCCACAGGACATCAAGATCGACCCATGGGGTGAGGTGCGCTACGTCGCCGACATGATGGCCAACGGCCTGCACCTCGTCGACCCGGTCCGGCTTGTCACGATCGGGTTCCTGCCCACCGGCAAGGGGACGCATGGGCTGTACCCGACCCGGGATGCGACCGCGATGTACGGCATCCTGCGCTGACCGACCGCTTCTCCTCGCCGAGCACGAAGACCGTGCCGCCGGCTGAGGGTTCAGCTTCTGTTAAGCGGCGTCGCGGCATGGTCGGCCTATGTGGACACGAAAGTTGGTGGCGGTCTGGGGGCTGGTGCTGGTGGGGCTCTTCTCCGTGGGTGTCCTGGCTTCCTGCGGTTCATCCTCCAGTACGCCGTCGTCCTCGGGAGCCCCTGGGAGCTCCGGATCGTCGCAGACCCCGGCTCCGCCCACGGCGGCCGGCGGGGGTGCCTCGGCTGACGGATCCCAGGAACCGGTCCCGGCGGAGCGGAACCCACCGGGAGATATTCCGGACAATATCGGCTTCATTAATTATATGAATGCTCCGGGTGGCTATTCCCTTGTTCGTCCCGAGGGCTGGGCAGAGACGACGGCTGGTGCGCGGGCCTTGTTCGTCGACAAGCTGAACGGTATCGCCGCCGAGGCGGTGGGGGGGAGCCAGGCGCCGAGCGTGGCCGACGCGGCCGCTCACGAGATACCGCGGCTGCGCTCGACGCAGCCGGCGTTCGAAGCGCGGTCGGTCGATCCGGTGAGCCTGCCGGCAGGATCCGGCGTGAAGATCGTGTACCGGCGGAACTCCGCTCCCGATCCGGTGACCGGCAGGCAGTACCGCGACGAGGTGGAGGAATACCTGATCGCCAGGGGCGGGAAGACCGTCCGTCTCGACCTCTACGGGCCGGTGGGCGCCGACAATGTTGACGCCTACCACACGATCACGCAGAGCTTGAGGCTGTCGTGATCGTGCTGGAGGCTCGTGGCCTGCACCGGTTCTATCGCCGTGGTGGCCGGGTCGACAGCGAGGTCGCGGCGTTGCGGGATGTCGACCTGGCCGTGCGAGCCGGCGAGATGGTCGCGGTCGTGGGTCCCTCGGGTTCGGGAAAATCCACGCTGCTGGCGCTGTTGGCCGGCATCGATGATCCTGACGGCGGCGGCGTGTGGCTGACCGGAGAGCGGATGTCGCACCGGTCGCCCGCGGACCAGGCGCGGCTGCGGGGCCGTCACCTGGGCGTCCTCACGCAGGGAAGCGGCCTGATCAATCACCTGTCGGTGCGGGAGAACGTGCTGCTGGCCGCGTCGTTGCGCCCACACCCGCGACCGGGCAGGGTGCAGGCGGATCAGCTGCTGGAGCGGCTTGGTCTGGAGACGCGGCGGCATTCCCGTCCCTCGACACTGTCTGGTGGGGAGGCCGCACGCGCCAATCTCGCGGTCGCGATGATCGGTGATCCCGCGGTGCTGCTCGCGGACGAACCGACGGCGGAGGTGAACCGGGCTGAGGAGGCGGACGTGCTGCGGCTGCTGCGTGCGCAACGCCCTCGCGCGAGCGCCGTCGTGGTGGTCACCCATTCGGCGGCGGTCGCGCGGGTGGCGGACCGGACGATCACCATCACGGCCGGGCGGATCACATGAGTGTGCTGGTGGAGGCCGTCGAGCTGGAGATCTCGTATAAGCGCACCCCGGTGC
>NZ_CAUVXO010000480.1:0-3951 GCF_963555865.1 Protofrankia sp. Cr1 | reverse complement strand
CGGACCGGCTGACGCCGTGCTGGCCGGAGGTGACGAGGACGCCGCCGAGGTCGACGATGGGGCGCTCTGCGGCGGCGGGGTTTCGGACGACGTCTCGGGGGTGCCGTCGTCGACGTGCTCGTCGGCGGGGAGGGTCGTGACGAGGAAGCTGACCGCCCAGCCGTGGCCGGCGATGCCGTTGAGCATCAGCTGGAGCTGGCCTTTCAAGACCGTGCGGCGCCGGCCGGCGATTCGATGGATGGTGCTGCGAGCCGGGCGCTCACCCGGCATCGCCCCTGGCCAGGAGTCGCGTGGCGACCGGGCGGCGCCCTGGCGTCGCGCCTCAAGTCCGGATCCATCGCCGCGCGGGCCTCGACCTCGTGGCCGACCCGGACCAGCCCACTCGTCGAGGCGGGCAGGGTCCGTGAAACCGTCCTGAGGGCGCGGTGAAACCGGTCGCCCACAGAGTTGTCACCGAGGGCCGGGCACCAGAGCACGGTTCGGAAGGAGTATCTCGATGACAGCCGCGGTCCACGCACGTGGCCTGGTCAAGACGTTCGGCGACCTGCGAGCCGTAGACGGCGTCGACCTTGATATCGGCGAGGGCGAGATCTTCGGCGTGCTCGGCCCCAACGGTGCCGGCAAGACGACGATGCTGAAGATGCTGGCGACGCTGCTAAAGATCGACGAGGGCGAGGGGTCCGTCTTCGGCGTCGACGTCCGCCGCGAGCCGCACCGGGTGCGGCAGCTGATCGGCGTCACCGGTCAGTACGCCTCCGTCGACGAGAACCTCACCGCCGCCGAGAATCTCTGGATGTTCGGGCGCCTGCAGGGCCTGAGCTCACGCAGGTCACGCGACACCGCCGCCCAGCTGCTCGAGCAGTTCGGCCTCGCCGACGCCGCGGACAAGCGGATCTCGCATTTCTCGGGCGGGATGCGGCGGCGGCTCGACCTGGCCGCGAGCCTGATCACTCGGCCTCCGCTGATCTTCCTCGACGAGCCGACCACCGGCCTCGACCCCCGGACGCGCGGGCAGATGTGGGAAACCATCCGCGACCTGGTCGCCAGCGGGTGCACCGTCCTGCTGACCACGCAGTACCTCGACGAGGCCGACCAGCTCGCCGGCCGGATCGCGGTGATCGACCACGGCCGCAAGGTGGCCGAGGGTACACCCGACGAGCTGAAGAGCTCGGTCGGCAACCTGACGTTGCAGCTGCGCCTGACCGCGGGCGCGGATATTTCGCTGGCCGCGGACGTGGTGCGCCGCCAGCTCGGTGAGGAGCCAGTCCTCACCCCGGAGTCCGGGCAGCTCAACGTCCCGATCGAGACGGCCGACCGGGTGGCCGACGTGCTGATCGGGCTGCGCCAGGCGGGTGTCCACGTCGCCTCGGTCGGCGTCGACAAGCCGACTCTCGACGAGGTCTTCCTCGCTCTCACCGGCCACGACACCGGCGAGAGCGAGCGGGCGGACACGACCGAGTCCGAACCCATGCGTGCGGAAGCCCCACAGGAGGTGGCCCGATGACCACGATCACGATCGACTCCCGGGCGGCGGTCGGCCGCGCCCAGAGCCGGCCCAGCCCGGCGGACACGTTCCGCCAGATCATGATCATGGCCTGGCGTGCCACCAAGAAGATGCGGCGCAACCCGGAGCAGTTCTTCGACGTGACGTTGCAGCCGATCCTCTTCACGGCGATGTTCGCCTACATCTTCGGTGGGGCGATCTCTGGCGATGTGAAGAGCTACCTGCCGCTGATGATCCCCGGCATCCTCGCGCAGACCGTGCTGACGACCAGCATGGCCACCGGCACCCAGCTGCGCGAGGACATCGACAAGGGCGTCTTCGACCGGTTCCGGTCGCTGCCGATGGCCCGGATCGCGCCGCTGGCGGGGCCGATGGTCGCAGACCTGCTCCGCTACACGATCGCCGCGACGATCACCTTCGCCATGGGCATCGCGATCGGCTACCGGCCCGGCGGCGGCGTGCTCGGCGTGGTCGCCGCGATCCTGCTCGCGGTCTTCATCGGCTGGTCGCTGGCCTGGGTGTTCACCTGCCTCGGCACCGTCGCGCGCAGCGCCCAGAGTGTCCAGGGCATCTCCATGATGATCATGTTCCCGTTGACGTTCCTGTCGAACGCGTTCGTGCCCATCGACACCCTGCCGGGCTGGCTGGCCGCGTTCGTCAGGGTCAACCCGGTATCGCACCTGGTCTCCGCCGACCGGGAGCTGGCCAACCACGCCCACCTATCCATGGAGGCGGGCTGGACGCTCGTCGCCGGCGTCGCCGTGATCGCGGTGTTCGCGCCGTTGTCCGTACGGCTCTACAAACGGCACCTTTAGCCGGCTGGCGGCCGGCTGACGGCCGGCTGACGGCCAGGCCTACCCGGTCTGGTCGACGGGCCCGATCTGGTCGACGACGCGGCGGGCCGTGTCGGCCAGGTCTGGCCCGTGGCGATCGCCGAACTCGGCGCGCAGGGCCGCGACCCGGCCGGGCGCCCGTTCCTCGGCACAGGGCGCGATCTTCTCCCAGGCCATCGTCGGCATCATCCGGCTGTAGGAGAACCGCTCGGCGAGCACCAGCAGCCGCACGGCCTCGGCCGGGGGCATCGCCGATCGCACCAGCCCCCAGGTGCCGAGCGCGAACAGCGCCATGCCGCACATCGGGTAGTCGAGGTAGCGGTCACCGAGGCCGAGAACACGTGACGTCCTGGCCAGGCACAGGCGAAACAGCTCCGCGCCCTCGGCCTCGTCGCCGCTGGTCCCGTGGTGGGCGAGCACGGTTAACAGGCTCGCGTCGGCGAACAACTGCCAGGGCTCCATGCCGGTCGGAGCCTGGCCGGGGAAGACGAACGCGCGCATGCGCGCCGCAGCGGCCCGAAACGCCGCGAGCCCGGCGACTGGATCTCCCTTCGCCAGCGCGAGTTCCCCCGCGACGGTCCCGAACGCGAACCGGCCGCTGAGGATGGTGTCGGACTCCTTGATCTGGTCCATCTGGCCAAGGTGCCCCCCAGCCTCGTCGAGACGTCCGGTAGCCACGGCGCACAGCGCGAGGACCGAGTGGAGCTGGATCAGGTCGTCGAGCGCGCCGAGCCGTTCGAGCACCGGTAACGCCGCGCGGGCGTGCGGCACGGCCGCGGCCGGATGACCCAGCTGCATGTGCAGTCCGGCCAGATGGGCGTTCAGCATCGCCACGACCCACGGGCCGTCGAACGCCCCCCGCATCAGGGCCAGCGCGCGCTCGGCCGCGTCGATCGCGCCCGCGGGGTTACCGGCGTTCTCGAGCAGATAGCTCCGCCACTGCAGGGCCGCGATCGCGACGGACGGGTTCGGGGAGCCGGCCAGCTGGCCCAGCCGTGTTTCCAGGCCCCCGGCGCGGGCCGGGTCATGCGCGAGCAGCACCGTGACCATGGCGTTGATCCGGGTGTCGCCACGCTCGTCGGTCCCCAGCCGGACGAGCAGGTCACGGATCGGACCGAGTGCCTGGCTCGTCGCAATGATCATGGTGTTCTGCATCACGATCACCATGGCCGCGCGGGTGGGGTCGGCCAGCTCCGCCGGTGGCCACCAGCCGGCGACCGTCTCGGCGACCGTGCCCGCAAGCGCCGCCACCCTGGTGTGCTCACCCCGGACGGACCACAGTCCGCCCAGGCCGCACAACACCTGGACCGCGGCCTCCGGGTCGGCGCCGGCCAGCGCCTGGCGCAGTGCGTCCGCCAGATTGATCTCCTCCGCGGCAAGCGCGTCGATGCCCGCGAGCTGGTCCGGGCCGAACAGCCCCCGCGCCGCGGCGCTCGCGTAGCGGATCGCCCACGCGCGCCGGGACGCCTGCGCCTGCTCCCGCTCGCCGGCCTGGGCGAGGCGCATCCGGCCGAACTCGCGCACCGTCTCCAGCATCCGGTACCGAACGCTGGCGTTCGACTCGGCGACGGTCAGCAGGGACTGGTCCACCAGCGCCTGCACCGCGCCCAGCGC
>NZ_CAUVXO010000479.1:2930-4381 GCF_963555865.1 Protofrankia sp. Cr1 | reverse complement strand
GAACACGCCGATGCAGGTCGCTTCCCGGTACCAGGAAACAGCAAAGTTGACCTTTTCAGGAGCAATGGTTGAGACCTGTTGATCGGCTGGGAGGGGCGTACCTTCCCGGTGATCGAGGTTGAGGTCTCAAGCAGGCCGACGTTGGCGCGTCGGTCGGGAAGGTACGCCCGTGTTGACGGTGGTCGAAGGCGGCGGTTCGCAGGATGGTGACGCGGCGGGGACGCCGTCACTGATCGACGAGATCGTGCGTGATGGTGCGCGGCGGATGCTGGCCGCAGCGTTGGAAGCCGAAGTCGACGCCTATCTCGCCGAGCTGTCCGGCGAGCGTGACGAGTCCGGTCGGCGGCTGGTGGTTCGTAACGGCCATGCGCAGCCGCGGCAGGTGATGACGGCGGCCGGCGCGGTCGAGGTCCGTGCGCCGCGGGTGAACGACAAGCGCGTCGATGCGGTGACCGGGGAGCGGGCGCGGTTTTCCTCGGCGATCCTGCCGCCGTGGTGCCGGAAGTCCCCGCGGATCTCCGAAGTGTTGCCGTTGCTGTACCTACATGGGCTGTCCGGTGGGGACTTCGTGCCGGCGTTGGAGCAGTTCCTCGGCAGCTCGGCCGGCCTGTCCGCCGCCACCATCACCCGGCTGACGAAGACCTGGCAGGACGACTACCGGGCGTTCGCCGACCGGGATCTCTCGAGCGTGGACTACGTCTACCTGTGGGCCGACGGGATCCACGTCAATGTGTGCCTGGACGAAGAGAAGCTGTGTCTGCTGGTGCTGGTCGGGGTCCGCGCGGACGGCCGCAAGGAACTGATCGCGATCGTGGACGGCTACCGGGAGTCGACCGGGTCGTGGGCTGACCTGCTGCGCGACTGCGCCCGGCGCGGGATGTCCGCGCCGGTGCTGGCGGTCGGGGACGGGGCGTTGGGGTTCTGGGGTGCGCTGCGCGAGGTGTTCCCGGAGGCGAAGGAGCAACGCTGCTGGTTCCACAAGATCGGGAATGTGCTGTCCGCGTTGCCGAAGTCGGCGCATCCCGGGGCGAAGAAGGCGCTGGCGGAGATCTACAACGCCGAGGACAAGACGCACGCCGAACAGGCGGCCCGGGCGTTCGTCGCGGCCTACGGGGCGAAGTTCTCGAAGGCCACCGGAAAGATCACCGGGGATCTGGAGGTGTTGCTGGCGTTCTACGACTATCCGGCGGAGCACTGGATCCACCTGCGGACCACGAACCCGATCGAGTCGACGTTCGCGACCGTCCGACACCGGACCAAGGTCACCAAGGGTCCTGGTAGTCGGGCCGCCGGCCTGGCGATGGCGTTCAAGCTCATCGAGTCAGCCCAGGCCCGCTGGCGGGCGGTCAATGCCCCCCACCTCGTCGCGCTCGTCCGCGCCGGCGCCACGTTCGTCAACGGCCAACTCGTCGAGCGACCTCTGGAACGGGTCGCATGACGAGTGTTGGGCT
>NZ_CAUVXO010000479.1:0-2509 GCF_963555865.1 Protofrankia sp. Cr1 | reverse complement strand
CCGGCCGGCTACCCCGGCCGACAGCGACTTCTGCTTCGCGCTGCACCAGCTGCGATGGGCGGCTACGTCGAGCAGATCTGAGGCTGGAACGACGCCACCCAACGCGCCTACCACGAGCGGACCTACGACCCGACGCACACTTGGATCATCACCGTGGACGGCCGAGACGCCGGTTCGATCAGCGTCGAGCGCCGGCCAGCCGAGACCTACCTGGGCCGCATCGAGATCCACCCCGGCTACCAGGGGCAGGGCATCGGCAGCCGACTCATCCAGGACCTCCTCGACGACGCCGTCAGCCGCGGCCGCCCCGTCACCCTCGACGTCCTGGCCGTCAACCACCAAGCGCACGCCCTCTACCGACGTCTCGGCTTCCACGACATCGCCCGGCATGGCGACCACAACATCAAGATCAGGATGAGGTCCACGCCACCCATCGAAGATCAGACGTAGAAAGCAATCCACAGGTCTTGACAATTTCTCGGGTAAAAAACTGGCTGGTCAGGTGTCGCTGGAGGTGAGGTTATTGAACATGCGTTGGAGCATGACGGATAGCTGTTGAAGATCGTCGGTGGAGAAGCCGTCGAAGAGGCGGCGGATGACCGAACCGAATACGGGGGCGAGGCGGGGTGTGAGGGTGGCTCCGGCGGCGGTGAGTTCGACGCGGACGGACCGACGGTCTGATGGGTGCCGGACGCGGCTGACGAGGCCCTTGTCCTCTAGCCGGTCGAGCAGGCGGGTCATCCCGGCGGTGTCGGTGCCCAGGGCGGCGGCGAGGCGGTGTGGGCTGGTCTCCGAGCGCAGGCGCAGCAGCAAAGCGGCCTGCTGCGCTGTGACGTCGAAAGGTGCGAGCGATCGTTCCAGCGCCGTGTTCAGTTCCCTCGCCGTGCGGTGCAGCAGCGAGCCGCCACCCAGCACGAGCCGTGCGGCCTCTGGCGGGAGGAATGGGGGTGCCACGTCGCCAGGATAGATGACTAGACAGTTACTGTCGCGACAGCTTTCTGCTAGCGTGGCGAGTATGGCAGACCACCTGTCCACGAACCACTCACCTCGCGTGCTGATCATCGGTGGCGGTGTCGGCGGGCTGTGCCTGGCCCAAGGGCTGCACCGGGCCGGCGTGCCGGTCGCCGTCTTCGATCGTGCGGCGTCGCCGGTGCCGGACCAGCAGGGCTACGGCTTTTCCATCAATCGACACGGGGACGATGCGCTGCGCCAGTGCCTGCCGCCGCGCCTATATGAGCTGTATCGCGCCACCGCCAGCCCCGCGCCGACGGGCGACTTCGTTCTGTTCACCTCCACCCTGAAGGTGATCTTCCGCAAACCGCTGCCCCCAGCCGTGGGCGTCGCGGTCAACCGTCAGACGCTGCGCGAAATCCTGCTGGGTGGGCTCGGCGACGTTGTGCAGTTCGGCAGGGAGTACCTGCGGTACGAAGCACGCCCGGACGGCCTAGTCGACGCGCACTTCGCTGATGGCACTGTGGAGACCGGGCGCCTGCTGGTCGGTGCCGACGGCACCAACTCGGCGGTCCGGGCCCAACTCGTGCCCGATGCCGAGTTCGACGATTTCGGACGGTCGATCTACGGCAAGACGCCCATCGCAGCGGACCTGCGAGCCGCCGTGCCGCCCGAGTTCCTTACCGGAATGCCTCGCGCCAAGGACACCCAGGGCGTCACGCTCGGAGTCGGCGCCTTCATCAAAACCGAACCGTTCGACCAGGCCACAGCCCGGCTCGCACCGGAGGTCCGGTTGAGTCAGGTCCCGGACTATCTGCGCTGGACTCTCAGTCTCCGCGACCGTCCGGTGTCCGGGCGCCAGTTCTGGGCCGCCCACGGGCCGGACCTCCAACACATCGCGCAAGACCTCATCGCCAACTGGCATCCGGCCTTGCGCGCGGTCGTCGAACAGGCCGACGCCTCGGCCACCTTCCCGTTCGGCTTCTTCTGCGCGCGCCCCATCCAGCCGTGGGTCGAGCCCGCCATCACCCTGCTCGGCGACGCGATCCACACCATGACCCCCGGCCGTGGTGAAGGAGCCAACACGGCCCTGCGCGACGCCGCCCTGCTTACCGAGGTTCTACGCAGAGCGACGACCTGCAGCACCACTTTCACCGAGGCTAAGCGACACTATGAGACCGAGATGCTCCACTATGGCTTTGAGGCTGCCGAGAACTCGACCCGGCCATACTTCGACGAAGCGATGCGCCGTCACTCCTGACATCCATTGCGTCACCGAAGGTCGTCATCGATCGAGAGGTCGAAGATCGAGCCCGGCCTGGATCAGGCAGCGTCAGCAACTGTCGCTACGGACGGCACCCAGCGATGACCATGCGTGGGGCTGCGCGCACCCGTTTCGAGCTACACCCACGTGACTTCGGACTTCCACACATCCTGGCTGAACAGGACAACCGAGGCTGAGCCCGATCCGCCAGCGCACCGAGCTGCAGAGAATTCTCTAACGAGCCGACGGGCGAGCCGGACGGACGAACCGATCCACAAGTCTTGACAATTTCTC
>NZ_CAUVXO010000478.1:0-4006 GCF_963555865.1 Protofrankia sp. Cr1 | reverse complement strand
CCATCCTGGAGTCCCCGAAAGCGACCTTTCAGCTCTGCGAGCTTCTCTGTTCGCGAAAGTCTAGCTTGGGTCCGGGTCTCCTGCTTGCGCGTCCGTTCCTTGACCGCCACCCGTTCAGACGACGGGACAATGGTGTCATGCGTAAGGTCGCGAAGATCCTCGATCGCCTCGATGCCGGCCTTTTGATCAGGGGCTTCTCGGTCGGGTTTCTTTACCAGGCAGAGTTCCTCAACGATACGCTGCTGTATCGCGGCCCCCGCCGGTCCCCGGTTCTCCAGCTCGCCGAACACCTGGCGTGCGATCGTATACTTTGAGTTCGAGACCGCCGCGAAACGCTCGTACATCTGCTCCGGCACGCCGGATGACACGAGCACACCACGCAGCCGGCTGCGGTAGTGAAAAGCCGCACCGCACACTTTGATGGCGGCTTCCTGTACCTCGTTGGGCACTGTCACGCTCATAGATTATTGATTCTCTCCAACAAGGCGCAGGTTCGGGCCTCCGCCGCTACGCGCGACTCCGAATACCTTGGCGAATCGCGGCGGGGTCATGAGCGCCGCATTTGCCAGGTCCTCCAGCGAGTAGCCGTGCTGAGTACGATGCACGTCAATAATCAAGCGCAGCTGGGTTGGCTCCTCGACCGGAAGTCGATGATCCACCGTCTGGTAGAGTAATCCGCGCGAGTTGAGCATCGCATAGAACGACTTTTGCTGACGTTCCGAGATCGCGCCCAGGTCGGCCGCCCGGCGTACGAGGAAGGGAACGCTGACCTTCCAGACCAGGCGGAGGTCAATCAGACGTCCAAGATCGCGGGTGGTGAGTCCAACCAGGGACGGCCTAATCTCATCGGCGGGAGTCAAGAACTCGGCCGCAAACTGGTCCGCCTCCACTTCGGTATCCGGGCTGTACCCGGTATGAAGAACGAGATGACCCAGCTCGTGAGAGTAGGTCATCCGCTCGCGGTCGGTAGGCATTCCCCGGTTGAAGGCGGTGACATGCCAACCTTCATCGCAACGCCGCGTCACGGCATCGACCTTGTTCGGCGCGTTGCATGGGACGAGGAACACCCCGGCCGCCTCAAGGTACGCCGTGACGCTATAGATCGGGCCCGTCGGGATACGCCATAGGCGGCGCACGATGCGCGCGGCCTCCACCGGGCTTTCGACGTCGTCCAGGTTGAGCGTGGGCAGCGTCAGGGCCGGTTCGTAGTCGATGCCCTGGAGCATCCCGCGAATGGTGAGATAAGCGAGGTGAAGCTTCCCCTCCACACGCCGCCGTTCTGTGATCGACAGCGTCTTGCGGCGCCGAAAGTGAAGATCCTGGGCCTCTCCCCCGCGAATCTGAGCCTCTTGGCATAGAAGGTCTACGGGACAATCGAACGCGTCTGCGATCGCCGTGAGCGTGTCCTCGCTCACGGTCCGAACTCCCGATTCGATCATGGAGACGTAACCCTGCTTGATGCCGGCCGCCTCCGCAAGCTCGGCCTGGGTCATGCGGCGGAGTTCCCGTATGAGTGAGATCATCCGCGGGTTGGCGGATCTCATGGAACCCTCCTCAGCTCGGCGCGGCGGACGGCTTCTCCATGGGAGCAGACACCGACGCGGAGGCGATTTTCGGCAAGGGCACGATCGGCATCACGAGTGGAGTAGGCAACGGGGCGGGGGGCGTGATCGGCTTGACCGCCCGAGAGGGGAGGTCGATAGTCCAGGCTGTCTTGCCATCGATCGTGCAGTGGAGGACCGCGCGGGCGATTTGGGTCTCGGTCGGGTCGAGAACGTAGCCGCACCGTGCCCAGGTCACGCGAGGCATGCTGGGCAGGACCTCTTCCTGAAGATCGGCCTGGGAGAAGATCCGAAGCTGTCGCGCCGTAGTGGGCTTTGAGACACCACCCAAGTCGATCTTGTTAAAGGACGCCTTCAGCTCGCCGCCCCCGAAGGTCAGGACGGTCTGGCCGTCCTCGTTCGTCACCTCGCAGCCGCGAACTTTGTCGAAGCGGTTGGCGATCTCAAACCCCATGAACTCGTACACGTCGACGGCGCGACCCAACGACCTCAGCTTCATCCGAACGTCGGGCGCCTTCTGGCCGAAGTCCACCCACGTGTCCCAGGCCGCGTATACGACGTCAGCCATCAGGAGGGCGTGGGGCCGGATGACCCGCCGCGCGGTCCGCCGGCTCAGAAGGCCGTCGATCCGGTGCCTCGGTTGCTCCACCCGCTACCTCCACGATCCCGTCCAGTCTGGGTGGCCAGAATAACAGCAGATATAACAGGCGGTCCGGCAGGGACTGGGGGTCGGCGTGTCGTAGTCCAGTGGAGGAGGCTCTGGTCCCCACCTGCGTCGGGCGCCGGACGATGTGCAAGTGGGCGTCGGCCCGGCTACCCGACGACCGCGCGGGCCCGGCGTGCCCCTCGACCCGACACCGCATACGAACGTGTGTTTGCATGCGGTGTCGGGTCGGGGTGGGTGCCGTACGCGAGACTGCTGTGACGTTCAGTGATAGGGGTGGGTTCACGGCAGGCTGGCGGGAGTCAGGTGGGTCGCTGGGTGCAGCCGTCGGTTGGGAGAAATCGACTCGCACTAGCCTGCAGCGGTCACACAGGGTAGAGCGGTGAATCAAGGTCTCGTGCTGCCGGACGAGCAGTTCGCCAAGGCCGTCGTGTACATGCGCGCGCTTCGCCGGGCGGTGATCGCGTTCTGGTACGCGACGATCGAGGATGTGGAGGCCGCGTTGATCGAGGCCGCTCAGGCGTGCTTCGCGGTCAACATCCTGGACGAGGCGGTGTTCGCGCACGCGCTGGGTGACCCGTACCGGCAGATCCGGGCAAAGGATCGCCTCGGCCAGGTGGTCACTGGCCTGGAGTTGATCCGCAACTGCGAAACCCACGCTCATGTCGGGTTCGACGGCCTACTCGTCGAGCGTCGCGTGCTCGGCGTCCCCATGCACGGCGGGACGATCCCCAGGGTGGTGCCGTCCTGGGCCGAGTACGCCGACCTGCCGGCCGCCTACGTCGAGCTGGACCAGTCCGCGACTGCCCACCAGAAACGGGCACGTGGTGAGGCCCAACACGGCTACCGCATGGCGGTCGCCGGCCGCGGCGTGCTGGAAACGTTGCTGGATGCCATGACGTTCTTCCAGCAGATCGACCCGAGGCTCGTGACCACGGACGGCCCTGTTCTTCAGTACGCCTACGTTGAGCTGCTGCCTGATCGCGACCCCGCCGCCGGCGAGGCGGAGCACGTCGTCCTCACTAGGCCGATGGGCCTGGACACCGAGGTGCTCCTGCTATCACTCGCCACCCGGAACACAGAGCGACGCTCGGCACAGTGGCCGGCGGCCGACGGCTATTTCACGGCGAAGGTGAAGGCGGCGAAGAGCACCGTGCCGGGTGCGACACACCGCGAGATCCGCTATGCCCTGCGGGACAAGGGGAAGGTCATCGGCTACGCCGGGGTCTCGCCCGACGGACCGTCGGGGCGAGGCCGTGGTGGTGCCGTCGTTGGCGCACCTGGGTGGCAGTCCCGGGGTGCGGCTGGCCGTAAAGGAGCTGATCGAGGATCAGACCGGCGCAGCCGTCCACACGTTGCCGCCGTGCTGGGCCTGGCCGTGCCCCGCGACTCGGCCCGTGCGCCGTGCTCGGTCAACGCGTCGTACTCCCCGACGATCCTCACCTTGTATGCGGCGGTGAACGTCCGCCGCGTCGTCTGGCCGTCCCTCGGTCCGGATTCTTTCCTCCCCTTCCCGCTCAGTCCTTCTGGACCACCCGACGACACGTCATTCATGGTCAACGTCACAAGATCCTGATCCGCATCTCGCCCTACTCGCTACACCCGACGGACTGATCGTTCTGTCTCAACCAAGCTTGGCAGAGAGGGCCTACGAGTCGAAACGATCGCTGGCTTCGTCGTCCTCATCGGTGAACGTGCGGGTGAGGGTGTAGTAGCCGGGCGTGTGCAGCGTGATGGTCGTGGCCGCCGGGGCGTTGGGCCAGGGGAAGTCGGCGGATGG
>NZ_CAUVXO010000477.1:0-4011 GCF_963555865.1 Protofrankia sp. Cr1 | reverse complement strand
CCGGATCGACCTGTGGTACCGGGTGGGCGCGTTAAACGCGGTGATATCCACCAATCACGAAGAGATCGTGCACTTCATGGGAGAATCTCGGACCGCCGGTTCCCTAAGCCTGGATGTACCGAACGGCATAGGATGAAACCGGCGTGTGATTGTTACATACCACCGCGAAAACGCACGCCGGCTCCGATGATCCGAACCTGCTCCGCCACTGGATAAGACCCGCCGGCTGTTCCTCGCAACAGAGCCACATCCTGTTCCCTCCCGGCCATCGGCCCGGGCACGGTGCCCGGGCCGGGCGCAATGGCCATGCGTTAAGTGATCGTTTGCTGGTAGTGTGGGTGAGGTGGGACACGACGGGTCGTAGGGGTTATCGCCGGACGGCTGGTTGCCGGACCGGGTGTCGTTGGGGGCGTTGACGAAGGCGTTCCCGCCGGAACTGGTGGACCGAGTGCTGTGGGACACCGACACGGTGGAAGTGCGGCGCCGGCTGCTGCCGTCCCGGCTGGTGGTCTACTTCGTGTTGGCAGTATGGCTGTTCCGGGGCCGTAACTGTGGGTATGTGCAGGTGCTGTCGAAGGTCGTGGACGGCCTGTACCACCGGCGCCGGGCAGAGGCGTTACCCGCGGGGGTGGGACTGGACCCCGCCGGGTGGGTGGACGCCGGCGGGGGCCGACGATGGAGACCGCCGAACGGTTCGTCGTTGTCGCGTGCCCGGGCACGGGTGGGCGCCGACCCGCTGCGCATGCTGTTCGACGCGGTGGCCGGGCCGGTCGGCGCCCAGGGTGCCCCCGGAGTGTTCCTGTGCGGGCTGCGGGTGGTCTCGATGGACGGCACCACGACGGATGTGCCCGCCACCGACGACAACGACGCGGTGTTCGCTCGGCCGTCCACGGCGGGCCGGGTCGGGGCGTTTCCCCAGGTCCGCTGGCTGGTGGCGGCCGAGTCGGGGACCGGGGCGCTGGTCGGGGCCACGTTCGGCCCGTACACCGTCGGTGAGCAGACACTCGCGTTGGATCTGCTGCCCGTGTTCGGTCCGGGGATGCTGGTGCTGGCGGACCGCAATTTCCTGTCTCATGCCCTGGCCCGGGATGTGCTGGCCACGGGTGCGCACCTGCTGTGGCGGGCGTCGGCGTCGTTCGCCCTCACTCCCGTCGACGTGCTCGCCGATGGGACCTACCTGGCCGAGCTGAAGCCCGCGCGGACGGCCGACGGCCTCCCGATCACCGTCCGGATGATCGAGTACACCGTGCACACCAGCCCCGCCGACGGCGGCGCCGCATCCGTCTCGGAGCTGTTCGTCCTGGTGACCGACCTGCTCGACGTCGAGGCCTACCCGGCGCTCGACCTGGCGTGCGCCTACCCGATGCGCTGGGAGTGCGAAACCGTGATCGGTCATCATAAGACCGACATGGGTGCGGGTCAGCCCGTCCTGCGTAGCAAAGACCCTGAGGGTGTCGCGCAGGAGATGTGGGCGCTGTTCGCCGTCTACCAGGCCGTCCACCAGCTCATCGGCGCTGCCGTCGACGCTACCGGCATACCCCCCGGAAAGATCAGTTTCCGTCATGCTCTGACCGCCGCGACCGATACCGTCACGGCGGCTTTCCCCCCTCACCGCCGTGATCTGGCCCTGGCCACCTTCCTCCTCAAGATCCTCCAGCCTGCGGGGTTCGTCCGGGACCGTCCGGACCGGGCCAGCCCCCGTAAGACCAAGAAGGCCGGCGACTTCCCCGCCCGACGGCCCGGCGAACCCGCCGTGGTCAACGTCCACCGACGCATCGAACTTCACTGCCTCGAACCACGACGATCACCTTAAAGCAGCGCCATTGGGGCCGGACGGGTCAGGAGTCGAGCGCTGCGACGATGCCGTCCCACAGGGTGACCCGCGCGTCCAGGGCACCAACGACGGCGGTGGCGCACTCGTCCCACATGGTCAGATCGTCGCCGCACAGGTCGGTGAGCATCGCCATCGCCATCGGTGTGTGCTTCTCGCCGTCGACCTCGATGTGCCGCGCCAGGTAGCCGCGGAACGTGGTCAACTTGCTGATCTGGTCGTCGTTCCGGAGGACCTGGTCGAACATCTCGGGGATCAGTTCCTCTCGACCGAACGCGAATGCCGCGGCGAGGCAGTGCAGCGGCGCGGTCGTGATGAGGTTCCAGGTGGCCGCGACGAAGGCAGCGGCCGCCGGTGGCACCGCGGCGGCGGCGAGCGCCCGGAGCACCTCGGATCCGTCGCGGATCAGATTCAGGAAATCGATGATCGGCCCGGTGTCGGCACCTGCCTGCATCATACCGTCGACGTAGATTTCGAAATGGCTGATGTGACCACCGCCGAACTCGTCGCTTTCCTCGGCTAGGACGATTTCGTTGATCAGACGGCGGCTCTCCAGTGAACCGCGAGGCACCCACGGAACCTCGACGCAGGTGAGGTTCCGTTGAAGCACCTTGAGTAGCGACATGAAATCCCAGACCGCGAACACGTGGTTCTCGGTAAAGGTGTTCACGTCCTCCAGAGTCCTCAAGCGGCTGTAGATCGGATGTTTGGTGACCGCCACGCGTGCGTTCTCGATTTTCGTACGCAGGTCGTCGATCGACGAATACTGTTTGCCCCAGTCATTACGAGACATGGCAGTCCGCTCCGTTTCAGGCCGGGATACGGGGTCGGTGCGGGTCAGGGCGAGCCGACGCCGGCCAATACAACGGGCAGGACGCTGATGCGGCGGGTCAACCAGCCGGACTCCCAGCTCACATCGGTGGTGTCGCTCAGCCTGGCGTTCGGGAAGCGGGACAGGAAGGAGGTCAGGGCGATCTTGGCCTCCAGGCGGGCCAGCGGCGCACCGAGGCAGTAGTGGCGACCGACGCCGAAGCTGAGGTGGCCGAGGGCTGTGCTCGGGTCGAAATCGTCCGCGAGCTCCCCGTGCGGACAGCGGTTGACCGCGGCTACGTTGATCTGCACAGCTGCACCCTTGGGGATGAGATGGCCGCCAAGGTCAAGGTCCTCGGTGGCGAACCGCCAGGTCGCGTGCGGGAACGGCGGATGTACCCGGAGGGTTTCCTCAATCCACGCCTCGATCTCCGCCTCCGAGCCCGGACGCTGGCCGGCGGGCTTGCGCAACGCCTCCAGCATCGCTGAGGCGATCAGGCTCGCCGTCGATTCGTAGCCGGCCATCACCAGGCCGACTGTCCACGTCACGACCTCGTTGATCGTGACGGCAGCCTCGCCGTCGACCGCGTCGAGAAGGGCGGTCATCACTCCCTCCTGCAACGGGCTCGGATCATTGGCCCACCCCGTGACCGCAGCGACCAGCGCACCGATACCACGCCCCCGCACGGCTAGGTCCGGCGAGTAGATGATGTCGTCCGTGACGCGCTTCAGCTCCGCGTGCATTCCCGGCGGGAGGCCGATCATCTTGCAGATAGAGCCCCGCGGGATCGGATGGGTGTAGCCCTCAACGAGATTCACCTCGCCGTCGCCCGCGGCCGCCTCGGCGGCGAGCCCGTCCAGCAGTTCCTCCGCGAGCGGGGACAGGCCGGTGGCCCACTTCTCGGTGTTGCGTGGAGTGAAGATCCGTGCGTGCAAGTTCCTGATCCGGGTGTGTTCCGGACCGTCGCTCATCACCATGGCGCGAGCGATCTCGGCGCTGGGCTGCGAGCCGGTAAACTCGCCGGGGACCCGCATCCAGTCGGGGGTGAGCGCGATGTCCTTACTCAGCCTCCGGTCGGCCAGGACACTGCGCGCCAGATCCATGTCGCAGACGTCCCATGCGGTTCCGTCGTAGTATTTGATCTTGACAATCGGTGCTACCCGGCCGGCGGCGAGCATGGTGGGCATGCAGTCCCCCGGCGCCGGGTTGATCGGCATGTCGACCAGCGGCGCGTCCAACGAATCGTCGACGTTCATTGCTTGCCTCCAGTTTCTGGGAACACTGCAGTTACGCTGCGGGAGCTGAGGATCTCTGTCTCAGTCACGCTGGTCGTGCCGTCCGTGATGGATTGGGGCGCTCGGTGTTGGCT
>NZ_CAUVXO010000476.1:0-4013 GCF_963555865.1 Protofrankia sp. Cr1 | reverse complement strand
GGCTCGCACGACATCTTTAAGGTCACCGGCGCCCGCCAGTTCTGCGCGATCCACAGCTACCTGTCCACCGCCACCAAACATGGCATCAGCCTGTTCAACGCCCTCATCCAGCTGGCCGAAGGCCGCCCCTGGACGCCCGCGCCAGCCTGACCTCACAACAAGATCAAACGAGTACCTGACTAGTTACCGGCATGCGACAGGCACTCCGAATGCAACAATACCGGCTGGTTTACCAGGGGCCGTGAGGGCCTGGAGGAGAGGGCGACGTGGGTGATGGTTGGTCGAAGCGTGTGATGCGGCGGGCGAGTGGGGTGTCGGCTGGGTAGCCGGGGAAGGGAAGCCACTGATACTTGGAGCGGCGCCAGGAACGCTGGACGCGCTGGTGGGGCGGAAGGCCGCTGGTAAGGCTGACGCCGAGTGTCTCGCGGAGGATGGTGAATTCCAGGAGCGAGCAGACAATCGTGCCGATGAGACCGCCGAGCTGGAAAGCGTCGTCGATCCGGGTGGGGGCGAGGTCGAAGTTCGTCCCTTTCTCGGTCACCTTGTCGACGATGATGGCGCTGATGGCGAACCAGGGGGCGGCCAGCGACGGGAGGAGCGGGTGGCCGGCGTCTGCCTGGAGCAGGTTAATGATCGCGACGTTGATGGTAATCAGCATGAAGAACAGGACGGGAATCAGGAAGGACAGAAGTAGGAGGATCGCCTGGTTCTCGGTAAGCGGGATACCCGCTGCGGCCTCCTGCTCCTCTTGGTGGGCCAGGTACGCCGTGTCCGCCCACATGATGAGGAACAGGAAGAACAGTCCGAGGCAGCAGGTCGCCGGGCCTCGGAACAGCGAGCCGCTCGGACCGCGCAGAAAAGCGCTACGGACGTGGGTCGTTGATTCTCTGGAGTCAGGGCCACGAGTAAGAAGCCGAACAGGAGCAGTCCCGCCCCGGCCAGGAGTCCTCCGTAGATGGCCTTGCGCCCGGCCACGCCGACGAGGTCATCGGTGTTGAAGCCGTACTGGGCGACCAGCGCCACGAGGACGACCAGCGTGGAGAGATTGCGGATCCGGCGGATCCACTGGATCGAGCGGCCCGGCTCGATCACCTGGCGTGTGAGCACGATCCCTGTGAACGCGCAGATCCAGGGCACCAAGGTGACCATTGGCATCCCACCATTCCTTTGGCGTAACTACAGTAGTAGGGGGCGGCCATCGATAGACCATTGTGTGGTGGCAGGCTCCACGCACGGTCCACTCGTCGGGTGAGTCGTAAAGGTGCTCCCGACGACGGCAAGACTTCCACTGCAGGCGATAATCGCTATCTCGCCACCTCCGCTGAAACTGTAGGTGCCGTCGGCATTGAAAGACCACATTGGAATGCCGTTGACTCCGCTCCATTTACCCACCAGGGCCGAGGGAACCTTGTTTTTATCAGTGCTTCCGCCAGTGTTTCCGTCAATCATGCTGGCGCAGCCCCCGAGTAGTGCGCACACAATGATGACCGCCATTGTATTCGACCTGAAGGTTTTCACGTTTCCATCCAGTTGGGGTGCTGGTCGGCTGCCCTGCGCCACTGATGGTGCAGGGAAATAATCATTCGTGAGTCGGACGCGCGTAGACGGCAAATTCCTCGACTGGCCAGGTCTATTGACAATCCTTGCGGTTCGCGAGAGGGGTACCTGACCTGCTCCTCATCGGCGGGGCGACTTTGCAGTCGAGCAGGGGGCGGACCAGCTGCCCGCGGAAGGTCGGCGAGCTCCTAGCCAGCGGCCCAGGTCACTGCCGGTCGTAGCGCTCGCCGTCCAGGATCAGCACGTCGCCCTCGAGCGACCAGGTTTCCGTGGCCGACTTGCAGGCGGTCCCAGCTGCGAACGTCGTGGTGATCTGGTCACCCGAGACTGCAAACGGGCCCGAGCATACGTTTACGCTGCCGTTGGGCCAGGGGTGCGTCCAGATCCAGGTCCCGTCCGCCTTGAGCGATTCCACAACCAGCCCGGCGGTTCCCTCCAACGCCCAGTCCCCGACCAGGCCGGCGGGCACACGCCCTCCATCGGGCGTCGCCGCGTCCGTGTCTTGGTCCACCGCCGGGGTGGGCGACGATGCCAGTGTCTCCGTCCATCCGGTGTCGCACCCCGTGAGGAGCCCACCCGTGAGGACGGCCGCTACCGCCGCACCGACCAGTCTCGCCTTCGTCATGGTTCCCCCGTTTTGGCTGCGCTGTGGAGCGGTATTGACTGATCGCCATTGTCTAGGGCGAAGCGGGTGGCTCACGGCCTCGTGGTCACTCAAAGTCAGGATTTCGGCTACTCAACTTTCATCGCTGCCTTCATGGCTCTCACGATGAGTGTCTGCGAGACAGCGGAAACCCCAAAGAATGACCTTGAATGGTGATGGCTCCCCTGTCGTGATGTTGCGGGTCCCGCCACACGTCGCCGCAGGAGAGGCTCCGCCAGCGGACCGAGCACGACATAATTCGGCAGCATGGTGCATGGTTGGCCCTTCGTCGGCCGGTCCGTCGAGCTGAGCCGGGTCACGACAGAGTTGACCGAGGGCCGGGGAGTCCTGCTCGAGGGTGCGGCGGGCGTTGGCAAGAGCCGGCTGCTTCAGGAGATCATCGGGCAACAGGACCCGGGCAGTTTCACGGTCAAGCGCGTGTACGCCACCGAAGCCATGTCCACGATCCCGCTGGGCGCGCTCGCCGAGTTCCTGCCCCCTCAGGCGCAGCACGACGTCGTCGAGGCGCGGGAGCTCAACCTCGTTCTCGATGGCCTCGTCAAACGGCCACCTGGCGTCCACCACGTCGTGTTGGCGATCGATGACATTCAGCTGCTCGACGCAACGAGCACCGATCTGGTTCTCCGCGCCACTCGGGCCGGAAACGTGCTTGTCCTCGCGACGCGTCGGACCCCAGGCCGCGTTCCCGACAGCGTCGCGGAACTGTGGAAGAGGGACCTCGTCACGCGGATCCCCGTTCCGCCTCTGGAACGGTCGCAGACGGAGCACCTGTTGGCGGGTGCGCTCGGCGGCCAGGTCGAGCGGCGCACGGGGAACCGGTTGTGGCAGCTGACCGAGGGCAACGTGTTGACGCTGCGCGAACTGATCGACGGGTTGCGGCATGCCGGGGAGGTCAGCCAGGTCGGTGGCCTCTGGCGCTGGTCAGGCGACACGACGCGGCTGCACATCGATGCCTTCCATATGATCGAAGATCGGGTGAGAGGTCTGCCCGATGATCTGCGCACGGTCGTGGAGCTTGTCGCGCTCGCCGAGCCCATCGATTACGGGATGCTCGTCGGTCTGGTCGGAAAAGCCGAAGGGGCCGAAGAATGCGCCGTCACATTGGCCGAAGACCAGAAGCTCATCCAGGCGGACCGCGGCCGCCGCCGGCGGGATGTGCGGCTCGACCACCCCCTGTTCGGCGATGTGGTGCGCGGTATGCCACATGCTGAACGCCACCTCGGTGCCCTCGCCGACTATGTCGAGCGGACCGGTATGCAGCGGCGAGACGACGAACTGCGCGTGGCGGTGTGGCGGATGAAGTCCAAGACCGTCAGCGACCCGCACCTGCTAGTCCGCGCAGGACGCACTGCATACGCCCGTTTCGATCTGTCGCTGGCTGGAGAGCTCGCCAAGGCTGCAATGGCCGCTGGCGGTGGCTTTGATGCCATTGAGCTACGCGCTTCGATCCTCGGCTTCACCGGTGAGCCGCAACAGGCGATCGAACTACTGAATTCCGCCGAGTTCGCGCTCGAGGTCGATGAGCAGCGAACCCGCTGGTCCGCGGCGCGGGGAATGATCGAGTTCGGCATGCTGAACGACCCGACTGCAGCGGAACGCCTATGGCGTGACGCGGAAGCCTTGGGCGGCCCTGGAGCGGCCCTGCTTCGAGCTATCTCGGTATGCCAGCTGGCATGGCGTGGCGAATTCCCCACCGCGTACCAGCGCCTGGTCGAGTGCGCGGGCACGGAGGGAGGTTGGACCGGCGGGCACTTGTTCGCCGAAGGCCATCGACTGGTCCTCGCCGCGTACC
>NZ_CAUVXO010000475.1:0-4019 GCF_963555865.1 Protofrankia sp. Cr1 | reverse complement strand
ACTAGCCCATCCGCTTCAGCTTTGTCCTTCCACGAGTAACAGAAAAAGATGTCATAGGGGGCGAGCTGGCGCGGCATGTCTGTACTACTTCGTTTTCTCAGCGGTCAACTTCATCATCGAGGTCGTCGCGGTCCTCCACGCGAGGATTCCCAATGCAATCCGTGCACCCGGTTTCGATCGTCGCACGCTCGGCGTTCTTACGTTCTGCTACAATGGCGTCGCCAGATGGCCTACGACCTCCTCTGTGTTGTGCCGGCAAGGACTCGATCCGGGATCGGACCACGTCAGCATGCCGGGTGTCGCAGAGCCGTTGGTAGCCGTCCATGGCTCGCTCCCAATGTGAGAGAGCCAGATCCCCGTCTCCCTCCTCGGCCGCGAGCCCACCGAGCTCCTCATAAGCGCGGGCTTCCTCGAACAGGCTGCCGCACCATGCACCGCGCTGGGCTGCACTGTGAAGGATCCCCTTGGCCTCGCTCGACCGGCCTTGGCCACGCAGCGCCTCGCCGAGATAGTTTAGCGCCATGGCGGCGTCGACGTGAAGGCCGAGATCCTCGAACATCTGCAGTGATTCCTTCAACCGAGAGATGGCGGCATCGTATCGCCCGAGCCGTATCTCGATCAAGGCGATGTCCCGTAGCAGTATCGCCCTGTTCCGCGGGGAGCCCTCTCGCTCTACGAACTCCAGCGCCGAGCAGCTATCCGCGAGCGCCTGGTCCAAGTTTCCCTGGTGGTAATGCACCCATGCATGATGGGCGAGGGCCGTGTTTTCGCCGTGCGCGTCCCCGAGTTCCCGGAAGAGGAGCCAGGCCGTCTGATAGTGCTCGGCCGCCGCACGATAGTCGCCTCCTTCCATTAATGCGAGGCCAAGGTTGTTCCGCGTCTGCGCCTCCGCGTGTGGCCTGCCGGCCCTCTGCGCGGCCCTCAATGCGATTTTGTGGGTCTCGATCCAGATGTCCTGCGGCTTGGCGAGAAATAGGAAGCCGCGGAAGGCATAGGCCAGTTGCCAGCAACGGCCGTTTAGCCCAGCGGCAAAGGCTCGCCGACACACCCCAAGGATGTTGTCCTGTTCGCGGGCCACCCATCCGACCGCGTCGTGGTAGTCACGGGGATGGTAAGGGGTCACTTGGTCACTCGTGCCAGCGTTGGTGGCCTCCGGGTCCATGTCCAGCGCAGCCCGATACCGGAGCGGTGTGATGATCCTGTCTGCCAAGTCGAGCGACCACAGGTAGTAGTCGACTTCACGGCGAACAGCTTCGTCGCGTGTCGCCTCTGGCAACAGTGCGACCGCGCGGTCACGCGCGAAAAGGCCGAGGAGGTCGTGCAGGCGGAAGCGTCCCGGGCTCTCCTCCGTTAGTAGATTGGCGTCGAGGAGCCGGCGCAAGTGAATTCTGATCTCCTCTCCGCGGATTCCTGCGAGCGCCGCGGCGGCACCAAGACAGAATTCCGTTCCTCCATGCAGACCCACCAGCATGAAGGTACGCGCAAGATCGGTGCGAAGAAGGCGAAAGGAATGATCGAAAACCGAGGCTATGCTGCGTTCGCCGTCGTCAAGTCCGTTCAGGATCGAAGTCTCGTCGTGTGCCCAATCGCCCAGCCCGGCTACTTCCGCCGAGGCGGCGCGGAAACTCGCCGCAGCGATGCTGATCGCGAGCGGGAGCCCACCGCACCACTCGGCGATCCGCGCCTGCCAATCCCTGTCGCTCGGGTGTCTGTCGGTGGTCTTGCTGCCGGCACTGTACAACTCTACGAGACGAATGGCCTCTTGTAATGGAAGCGGCCCGGCATTGATGCGTGTGGCATCTTCCAGTGCGTTCAACATGCTGCGGCTCGTGATCAGTACCCGGCAACCGAACGTGGCGGGCAGTAGGGGCGTAACCTGCGCCGCGCTGTTCGCATTGTCGAGGAATAGAAGGATGCGTCTTCCCGCGACTCGTACTCGGAAAAGAGCTGCCCGGTCGTCGACGTGGACCGGTATAGCGTGCCCGGGAACGCCTAGTCGGCGAAGCAGGCGTTCCAGCGCCTCGGCAGGGGTCACCGGAAGCGAGTCCGCGTACCCGTGGAGATCCAGATAGAGTGATCCGTCGGGGAATGTCTCGGCCAACTGATGAGCCACTCGGAGTGCCAGTGCGGTCTTGCCAACACCGCCCATGCCGACAACCACGCCGACCACCGGCGCCCCATGTCCCGCATCCCTGTCGCATGACAGCAAAGCAGATAGTTGTTGCATTTCTACGTCACGGCCGACGAAGTTGACCGGTTCCCTGGGCAGATCCAAGGAAGGCGCAGTTGCGGGCGCCAACCGATTCTCCCGCGAGCCGGAGGAGACCGCCAGTTCGGATAGCCGATTCGTGTCCAGTATCTCGTCGCACCGTCGGGCAAAGTCCGGATTAGGTCGCGCGCGCCCCGTCTCGATCTTACTAAGATATCCCTTGCTGTAATTGATCTTTTTGGCGAGGTCGGACTGGCTTAAATGAGCTTCCTCGCGAAGTCGCCGCAGTTCCACGCCGAACTGTGAAAATTCACCGGGAAGGCTGTCAGCCAATGATCATCCTCTGGTCGTGCTGCGGGACAACCGGGCTAAAGAAGATCGCTATCACAGCGTCCTTCCTCTATACCTCGACCATCGTTGGTCCAGAATATACATCGCTCCGGTGGTCGTCGTCATCGCTTCCCCGGACGGAACTCGCTTTCGCCTCCAAAACGGTGGTCCATGTGTATCTCGCCGGGCCGGATGGTCATCCGAGGTTGACGATGTCCGCGTCGTCGGTGATCTGCGCGAGCACGAGCGCGGCGTTCTCGGCTAGCAGCCGGCCGGCCTTGCGGGTCAGGTCGAGGGGCCGCTCGACGCCATCGAGCCACAGGGTCGCCGTCGTTGCCAGGGCGAGGTCGACACGTCCGCCGGCGGCGAGGTGCTCGCGCAGTAGGGCGTTGATTCGCAGGCTTGTCTGCTGTCCGGCTCCGGGGTTGCGGTAGTTGCCGGACAGCCGGCGGCGCAGGCTGTCCGTCTCCCCAATGTAGACCTGCGGCCGGATGTCGTCCGCTGCGGCGGTGAGGGTCATCCGGTACAGGCCGGGCGCCTCGTCGAGGCCGCCGAAGGTCGGTTTCCCACCCGGATCGAGGGTGATCGTGCCTGCGTCGAGCCACCGCAGCCGGACTCGAACGTCGACCGCAGTTCCCACCGGCTGGCGGTCCAGCAAGGGCGGGGCGGTGCTGTGTGGGACTGGTGACGGGGCGATCCGACCGCGGTCGGCATAGCTGCCGCCGCGCGTGCCACGCGCGAACCGGACCCGTTGGCGGTCCAGGTACACCCGCTCGACCTGGAAACCGGCGGCCCGCCATGCCAACGCCTGGCTGTGACTGGAGTTGGCCCACCATTGCCGCTGGTCCGACGACGCCGGAAGCGACGAGCCGATGATCTCCTCAATCTGATCGAACCCCAGCTCCACTGTCGCCTGACCGCGATCCGCCGCGGCTCGCAGGTATGCGGTCAGCGGGTCGTATCTACCCATCGGAACCTCCTGGGCGGATTCTGGCCCTGGACGTGTGTCACTGACCCCGCAACCATCGGCCGTGCTCCACGGCGAAACGGGCTCGCGCCTATCGTGTCTCCGCCGCTGGCAGAACGCAGCGGGCTTCCCCCTCGGACCGCTGCGCGTTTCCCTCGATCCGGCTGTGGATGTCGCTACGCAACTGCCCAACCAGCCTGCGCGCCGCGGGAGCGCCGACGCGGAGCCGTTTGCGCAGCGTCTCGGCGGAGATCGGGCGCTGGTGCTGTTGCCAGTGCAGGACGTCCTCGGCCCTGGCCCGGTGCAGCAGGTCCTGCTCACGCGCGCCCGGTCCACTCCGGCCAGACCCCGCCGCGGCTTGTTCACCGACCGGTTCTTCCACTGGCGGGTCAGCGACGACCCGCCCAGGTGCGCTGTCCGCCGCCGGCCCGAGCAGTGCGGGCGCACCCGTGGTGATGGCCTGCATGGCCTGAAGCAGACCCGGACCGGCCTCCGCCCACCCGATAAGGAGAA
>NZ_CAUVXO010000474.1:1304-4618 GCF_963555865.1 Protofrankia sp. Cr1 | reverse complement strand
CGGGCTCGGAACCTGGTGAATCGCACAGAAACCGATGACCTGGTCACCGGCGATGACGGCCGCGGCTCCCACCTGCGGTCTCCCTTCCATCCGATCAATCTGCGAGCAGTTCCCACCCGGACAGTTCCGGTCAGTTAAGTTTGATCACAGCACCCTGCACGGTCACATCCGCGCTGCTACGCAGCGTCAGGCCCGCATCCGCGGAGATCGAGCCCTTGCCGCGCGCAGAGATGTCCAGATCGCCGTCGGCCGACACGCTCAGCTTTCCCTTGGCCCGAACGGTCACATCCGCCTCGGTCTCCACCGTCAGGCCACCCCCGTCGTGGTCCAGCAGAATCCGGACCCGGCCGCCGCTGGTCGCAATCTCGATCCGTTCGGCACCGTCGGCGTCGCTCACGACGATCTCGTGACCCTTGCGGCTGCGCAGCCCCCGGCGGACCACCTGGCCGGCCGCGCCGTCGACGCCGCCGTCGAACGGCGGCGGGTCCACCCCGTTGTAGAAGCCACCGATGACGAACGGGCGGCGCGGGTCACCCTGCTCGAAGATGACGAGAACCTCGTCGTCGACCTCCGGCAGCACCAGCAACCCACGATCGGGACCGGCGCCGGGCATCGCCACCCGCGCCCAGTCGGATTCATAGTCCCCGGACAGCCACGGCAACTTCACCCGCACCCGGCCGCGGTGCTCGGGATCGGTGATGTTCGTGACGACGGCGGGCACGGCACCGGCGATGCCCGGACGGCGTGGCCGCGGCGCCGAGGTGAGCCCCAGCAGCGAACGGTCGTGTGATCCGCTCGCGGTGAACCGGGTCCGGTAACCCGATCTCCCGAACACATGCTCGGCATGGGAGAGCGTGAACCTGCCGTCGAGGCGACCGCCGGTCTGTCCGACACTCACCGCCACCCCAGCCAGCAACCGAGGGTCGCCGTGCGCGACTCCCTCGGCAGCCAGGCTGGTGCTCGCGATCCGTTCCGCCGCGGCCTGCGCCGCCGCGTCGCATTCCGCCTGGGTCGCCAGGGGCAGCGACACGGTGACGTGCCGGGCCGCCGTACCACCGGAACCACCAGCGCCGGAACCACCCGAGGCGAGGTCGCCCGGCGCGTCGCGGACCTGCGCCGCGCGGGTGCGCGCCGGTGCCGTGGCCACCAGTTCCCGCTTGTTGCGGTCGTCCCAGCCGCGAACCTCCACCTCGGCGACCTGCTGGGCTGCCGTGACCCGAGCGCAGAACACCTCCAGGTTGCCACCCGGCGTCAGCGCGAGCCTGTCCTGACTGTCATAGTTGCCCGGCTGCGGACCGTCGCCCGCGTCGGTCGGCCGGACGAAATCCAGCTTTCCCGCGCGGATGAGCAGCTGGCGGTCGATCTCGCGGGCACGCCGGCCAAGGAACTCCCAGTGGGTCTCGTTCACCTGACCTACATGATCGTGTACGACGGACGTCGCCTGGATCGTCCCGGTCGCGATCCCCACCTCGGTGGCTATCCGTCGGACCAGATCGGAATCGGTGACATTGGCGTAGGTTGCCGTGTGCACACCGTTGAACAACGCGTACGAGCTGTCATAGCCGACCGCGGTGGCGGTGGCGCCCCGCTCGTCATACTCGAAGCCGAGGCTGTAGATCGTGCCCTCGAACAGGGTCTGCTCCGCGGTATCACCAGGACGGACCGCAGCGACCCGCAGTGCCGCCCGGAATTCGAAACCGGCCCGGGTGAGCATCTCCCGCCCCGGGTCGTCGAGAACGAGCCGACAGGAGTCCGGCGCGGCCAGGTCACTGTTCACCACCACTGTGCGGACGCACTCGGCGACATCAAGGGGTACCCGGCGACCATCGAGGTAGAGGGCGGGCAGTGCCCCGTAGGTGTTCTCGGGTGGCACCGTCTCACCGCCGGTCCAGGTCGGCCCGGGCGGGCAGCAGCAGGTGCCGCCCGATCGGCAGCCGCATCGGATCATCAACGCCGTTGACCTCGGCCAGCGCCCGCCAGCATGCGGCGTCGCCGTAGGTCCGGTAGGCGATGCCGGCAAGTGTGTCGCCCAGCGTTATCTCATGGGAACGCCGGGCGGCGCGCGCCCCGGACGTCGGGTTGGTCCCGGCTACCGGCTGCGGGGTCGCCTTCATCCCTAGCGACACCTCGGCCCGGATCGGTGCCCCGGACCGGCTGAACAGCACGCAATTGGCCTCGACGCTGGTGAGATGGCCGACGAACTTACGGTCCAGGCCGACCGCGAAACCACCCCAGTTGAACAGCAGCTCGGGTGGGCTCGGCGACGGCCCGTTGCGGGAGTCCTCGGTCGGGTTCGTCCAGTCCATGAACTGCTGTATCTCGACCATGACGCTGTGCCCCGGCCGTGCGCTCGCGTCCAGCAGCAGGCTGAACTGCATCTCCACCTCACCTGGGCCGCGATAGTGCGGGCGGGCCGAATCCCGGGCCGCCTGGACCGGCTCGCGGTGGAACTCCGCGCGTTTGGCCATCCGTACCGTCGACGGGTTGAAGTGGAAGGTGACCCTCGTCCCCGGGTGGTCACGCTCACACAGATATGCCTTTGCAAACTCCATCGCGACCCCCTTAGGTCACCAGTTGGTAATCACTGGGCCAGAAACCCCTGGTGGGCGAGTTCGAGCGTTTCGGTGGCGACCTTTGCCTGGTCCGTTGACAGGTGGGGTCCGCTGTAGCGAACGGGGCACACACCCATCATCGTCCACTCCGCGACCGGCTCCCGGTTGTCGTTGAAGGCTACGATCGTCGCGACCGCCGGCCGACCGCTGCCCTCCCGCCGGAACGAGCTGAACCACCCGCTCAGACCCTTGGTCGACCCGTCGACCGGACGGGTGAGTTTGAGGTTCTGATAGTGGACGCGCCCGAGCAGCTGGTGCTGGAACCCGTTCTCGCCGCCCTCGTCGTAGGTTTTCACCTCGTAACTGGCCTCCAGCCCCTCGATCGCGGTGAACGCGCCGAGATCGACACCATCAATCACGACATCGAAGCGGAGGCTGTTCGCGGGCTCGGACACGGGTTGGCTCCTGGTATGCGAGATCAGGCTGGTCAGGCGGGATCGGCGAGCAGACCGCGACGCTCACGGTCAGCAAGTAGGTCGGCCCGGAGCCGACGGGTGATGCGTTCGTACAGCTCGTCCACCAGGGCGGGCAGATCGATCTGCGGTGACGCGGACTCGCCGCTCCCCGCTGCGGAGAGGGTGGCCGGTGCCGGTGCCGGTGCCGGTAGCACGGCAACATCCACCTGCCGTGCGACAACCACGTCGCTGGACCTGACGATCGGCTGCCCACGATGTGGCGCCGCAGTCACGCCGGGGACTGCGG
>NZ_CAUVXO010000474.1:0-710 GCF_963555865.1 Protofrankia sp. Cr1 | reverse complement strand
CCGTATCCGGCTGTGACGCGGACCGCTGGTCTCGCGGTGTTTCCGGCAGCGTCGGCAGCTCGACGAGCAGACGTGGGCCGCGGCTCTCCACGCTCGCTTCAGCCGGGCCATCGGCATGATCCGCGGCCGGCATCACCTGGCCGGTGCTGTCCGAGCTTTCCCCGCCTTGCCGTCCGGGTGCGGATGCCGGTCCTGCAGATCTACTCCGTCGATCCACAACGAACCCTGCGCCCGCTGATCGAGCGCCGTCATCCAGCAGCCTCCCGGCGCTACGCGCCACTGCGGAGACGGACGACTGTGCCACCGTAGGCGGCTGGGCATCACCGGCGACGGTCCGCGGAGATGGAGCGGTTTGCTCCACGACAACATCGTCCGTCTCGCCGGTCGGACCGGACAGCACCGTATCGATGTGGTGGTCGTCGTCAATATGGACGTCAGGGCGATGCACAAGGGCGTCCGACCGGGTGGATGCCGCCGCACGCGACACGGGAGTGGATCGCTCGGAGCTGGGTCCTGGTTGGGCGCGGGCGGTGTCGTGTGATCCGCGCGAGCCGGTGTCAGGCCGGACCGTGACAGGTAGCCCGAGACCCCGCCGGAGCACCGGCGCGACGCTCGGGGCGGGAGACACGCCGCCGGTAGCAACCTCGATCACACGGCCACGCCGGGGACGCCCGGATCCGACCCGAGGAACTCCGGAGCCAGGCTGTCCG